>JAUMVL010000011.1 GCA_030530185.1 Clostridia bacterium
CCGCAATGTAGCGCATGCTTTTCAGTCCGGACCCGTGGCGCTGCCTGTCCGTTTTGGAAGTGCCGTTCGTCATGGCAACGGACGGGTCGAAGTAGTTGGAAACCTCGATGCGCGCGATTTTGTCCTGCTTTGCGATGCCCACGGAGATCACCCGTTTTTCTTTGGGCAGCGGCGCAGTCGCCTCCACCGCGTTTTCCAGCGCGTTGTCCAAAAGTGAATACAGCTTCGACGGCTCTGCAAACCGTACGGCAGCGCCGTCGCAGACGTAGGACAGGGCGATCCCCTTTTGCGCGCAGACGATCTGTTTTTGGCAAAGTACGGTGTCCACGATCTCGCTGCCCGTTCGAACCGTCCCGTCGTAAAGCGCCATCGCTTCGGAAATGGTTTTCCGTTCCTCCTCGGTCAGCTTTTCCTGCAGATCGCCGAGGTGCCGTTTCAGATCATGGAACTGCATATTGATCAGCTCGATCGTATCGCGCATTTCGGTATAGCGCTTGCGCTCCTGCCGCAAAAGCCGTTCATTGATTTCGAGATCCGTTTCGGCACGTTTGCGGGACATGAGGCCGCTTCGGATCGCAATCAGCAGCAGGTACACCGTCAGCATCAGCGCCCGCACGCACACGAGCAGGGCGCTGTCGTTCGGCTGCAGCGTGCGGATGAACGGCTGCACCACGCACCGCAGCAGCAGCGTAACGCCCGTCAGCATCCCGACCGAAGCGGAATCGAGCGAAAGACTGCGCTCCTCGTCGCCGCGTTCGAACAGCCACGCGATCAAGAGTAGCAGCACGGCCTGGATGGCGATATAAATCACCCAATCGACAATATAGGGAATCCCGTTTGAAAACAGACTGATGGTTTGCGTATCATCCCGTCCGAGCAGGTTCAACAGAAGCTGATGCGCGTTTCCGGAAAAATTCTTGGTCATCAGCACGCCCGAAAACCACAGCAGATACTGCTTCGGCGTGCCGCGATAGAGGATCGGCAGCGCAAGCAGCTGCACGGCGCTGAACAGCACTTCGATCAGCACCCGCATCCAAAGCGCATCCTGTCCGGCGCGGAGAACGGCAAGCGGCACGCACAGCACCGCCTGTCCCAAGGCGAGCAGGGGCAGCCGCCACCAAAACCCGCCGCACTTCGGAGCTTTGCGGCACAGCACCGAAAGATAGATCAAAAAAGAAATCGTGTCGATCAGCAGGATTACCAGCTGCATGAGTGTCTCTTGGCTCATTCCGTTTCACCTCCGCCTGCGGTGCAAACCGTTTCATATTGCCTGCGCACCGCCGCCATGCGCGGCCCGCTGATCCGAAGCCGCTCATCGTTTACAAGCAGTTCGTCCCGGATCAACGCCGAAACATGCAAAAGGTTGACGACATAGCAGGTATTCGTCCGGCAAAATTCCTTTGGCAGTTCCTTTTCGCAGTCGGACAGCCTCGCCCTGCGGCGAACCGGTCCGTCTGTCGTGTGGTAAATGACATCATGTTCCTCGGATTCGAGATAATAAATATCGTCCGTGCAAAGGCGCTGCATGGTGCCGCGTCCGTGGATGCGGATATAGGCTCGCCGATCCGGCAATCGCCCGATGGCGCGCATCAGCTTTAACGCAAAGTCGGCGTAGGAGACGGGCTTGACAATGAAATCGAGCGCGCCGACCTCATAGCCCTGCAGAGCATAGGCGGCAAGGCTCGTGATGAATATGATCTGTACCTCCTTGTCGCGCTCGCGCAGAATGTGCGCGGCATCCATGCCGTTCATACCCGGCATGCGAATGTCCAGCAGTACAAGGTCAAACGCCCTTTCGCACGCCAAAAACGACGCCGCGTCCGAAAAGAAAAAAGGGCACACCCAATACCGCATCTCCTCGCTGAACCGCTGCAGATACGCATTCATAATACTCCGATTTTTCTGTTCATCCTCGACGACGGCGCAATAAAGCATAATCAATCCCTCGGTTATAGTATATCAAAACAAAATCCGGCTTTCAACCTTTCTTCTGTACAGCTGTCGATTTTGTCCGGTGAAAAACCTTTTGCATTCCTGCAAGCGTACAGCGGAAAAAGCATGCTTGAATTTGCAGGTGTTACAACTCATCATCTCATAAAAAGGTCTTTTATTACTTTGTAAACGATGTTTATTATGAGGATTATGAAACGGAGAATAGAACCCTGGTTCGGATCGTCATCGATGTAAAAGAAAAAGCAGGCGGGAACTATTTCTATAGTTTCCATGCCGCATCCAAAGAAGAAATAAAATTGCTATCCGAAAAAAATAAGAACCACCCGACGGGATTCAAGTCCGCCGTAGCCGATGTTTCCATCGACAATGATTCTTACACTAATAATATGCGCCAAAACGCCGATTTTGTCAATAGGGAAAATCAGGAAAATGCTGGTCGCACGACTTTTTCGATGGAAGACGACGATTTGAACTCAGAAGATACGTGTTCGTACGACCATCTGACGGCGCAGCCGGATATGAATGTTGTGCAGGTTGCTGATTTATCGACTTTTTCTGAAAACGGTAAGATCGATCGAAACCAAGTAAGAACAGCAGGACTTGAAAACAGCAAAGCGATCAGAAGTGGGCGATTCGGCAATTATGATTCGGTTCAAAATGCGTATACCGGAAACGATTTGCTGATTGCCGGTTCGAGCATTAGACATGGTCTGTCGGGATCGTTTGTGCGCCTTTCGGTAAACAGTAAGCTTGGCGCAGTCGTAGGTAGTCTTGCACAAAATGCTATTCCAATCAATGCGCTGCAGCCAACGAACAGTAATGTCGAGCAAACTTATGCGATGGCGGGCGTCGGGACAGATGGTGTTAACGATTATCTTGGCATTATCCATGTGAATCGTCAGACAAGTGCCGTTGATAAGGTTGAACTGTTGGATTATGTACACTCTATCAATGGTAGAGTACGAAAAAACAACAGCTTCGACGCGAAGTCGACCCATTACGCGACCGAGACGGTCGCTCCTGGAACTGTTGTTTCTAAAATCAGTATAGCCGATGTGCTCGAGCTTGTCAAGGATCTGCATCCGGATGTTTATTATACCATACCAAGAACCATATAAACGGCCGATTCTAAGCAAGCCGTGTCGTAAAGAACCGTTGGATCAAGAAGCCTTGTTATTCCGCGATTGCCTGATCCGTCTCGGAAAGAGCGAATACTGTGAGGAACAGCAGATCAAGATCGGTTTCGTTCGTCCAGCAGCGGTAATAGTACTTTCCGACGGGGATGTTCAGCTTATGCTCGGCTGCATCCTCTTCATGAACGAACCTGCCGCTCGTCTCAATCGTCGCAAAGAAGCGTCCGTTCAGAGACACGTTGTAGACAAATGTGGGGAGCTTGGACAGCATGTCCGTATCGATACGGATGCCGCGGTCATGCAGCACGTCCCAGATATTCTTTCCGTCGAACTTGAACCAGGAACGGACGGAGAAGAACTCGTTCGAGTAACTCGCAGTCGTGGTGTGGCCCACTTCATGTTCCGTGGTCTCATTCGTTACATGATTCGTGAAGGTAAAAATACGATTGCCGATTGCGGCGTTCTTGGTCATCGGGGCTTCATAGACGACCTCGCGCGATTTGTTTTCGACAATATACCCGGGCTTGAGGGAATTGCCGTCGAAGGAAACGTAGTACTCGGTGAGCTGCTCCTTCGGAAGGGGTTCCATGACCGGGACATCCGCTGCCTTGGCCTTCTCGTCCAATTCACGGGATTTTCGGAACGCCTTGAGGCTGGCCACCGTGGAAAGCACAAGCGCGACAGCGCCTGCTGCAATCATAGCGATCGAGATGATACCGGTATGCTTGGTGTTGGACGTGCTTTCCGGTTGATCCGGGTTGTAATAAACGGTGACGGTATCCCCTATAGACGGCGTTTCTTTTTCCCCGAAAAAGGTACTGGAGTATTTTTTGCCATCCACCGTGTAGTCAAAGTCGACGTCATAGAGGGTATCTTCTTCATCCTGATATGCGTTGACGTTTGTGATCACGCCCTGCGTCTGTTGATATTGCGCCGGCGTGTTGCGCAGAAGCACGATCCCAAAGATGATCAGGATCAGGCCGAGCGGAACAAAGAAACGCATCGGACCGGAGTTTCTAAAAAATCTTGCAAGCTTATTTTCCATATTGGATGACTCCTTCGTTTGCAGATCTCCCCGATCGGTTTTCCGCTGTCCGGAATCTGTTATGGCGAACGCCCCAAACTGCCGAACCGCGCAGACCATTCGGAAAGGCCGCAGATGATAAAATCGCTGATGTGATCAGCAAGTTTTATTATAGCACAAATTGCCCCAAATTGCAATGTACAACCCGGTAAAAGAATATTCTATGGAGCATGTTTTCCTCTCCGCGCCGGATCGATCTTCTGCTTTCCGTTCTCCATGCGGATCGACCGCCAATCCGGACGGAAAACGGGACAAAACAGCCGGATTGTTTTTCACCGTTCGGATTGCTTGAATGCCTATGCTGTGCTATACTGAAAACAATAAATGGGGGTGTTGCTGTGAAGAAATCCAAGGAAATCCTGTCGGGAATGGCGTTTAATATCATCGGCGCGATCATCCTGCTGCTGGTCTTGTTCGGTGCTGTCGTCAGCACGACCGGCTTTCTGAGCTTTACCAATGCCTTCCAAAGGGAGTATGCAACATCTACCTATCACATGGCGGATACGGCAACGACGCTGATCAACGGCGACCATCTGGATGCGTACCTAAGCGGAGAGTACCCGGAAGAATACGAACGGACCCGATCCTATCTGGATGCCTACTGTACGCGTATGAACGTATCCCTGATTTATGTGATTCAGGTTGATCGCAGCGACTACGGCAGATTTGTGTCAATTTTCAACCTTGTGGACAACACCGTGGACGACTCGGCATATACGGAATGGGAGCTCGGTTATAAACGCGACACCACCAATAGCGAATATCGCCGCAAGTATCAAGCGATGTATGAGCAGACAGCGCCGTTCGAAACCGTCTACCGCAACAGAACGACCGACGGACAGCATCCGCATATCACAACGATGGTTCCGGTAAAAAACAGCGCAGGGGAGACGGCGGCAATCCTGTGCATGCAGCGTCCGATCCGCGAGTTGAACGATGCAAGACGGCCGTACCTGATCAATATCGCCGCATGGACGATCGGATTGTGCCTTCTCGTCGGCCTGTTTGCCGGATATCATATCCGCAGGCAGTATGTGGCGCCGATCCAAAGGGTTTCGGATGAAGCCGTGCGCTTTGCAAAGGAAAACACGAGGGGCGAACCGCTCGGAACGATCAGCAAACTGAACGAGATCAAAAACCTTGCGCGTTCCATCGATACGATGGAAACGGATATGGTGACCTACATCGAAAACCTGACGGCAGTAACTGCGGAGAAGGAGCGTATCGGCGCGGAACTGTCGCTTGCAAGCACCATTCAGGAAAACTCGATCCCGAACGATTTTCCGGCGTTCCCAAAGCGTTCCGACTTCGACATCTATGCGTCAATGACGCCTGCCAAAGAAGTCGGCGGAGACTTTTACAATTTCTTTTTGATCGACGATGATCATCTTGCAATCGTGATCGGCGATGTTTCCGGGAAAGGCATTCCGGCGGCGCTGTTCATGATGGTCACGAACATTCTGATCTCGGACCGCACGCATATGGGCGGTACGCCGGGGGAGATTTTGACCTTTGTGAATCAGAATATCTGTGAACACAACAAGGCAGGCATGTTTGTCACGCTGTGGCTCGGCGTGATCGAACTTTCGACCGGCAAAGTTCTTGCCGCAAACGCCGGACATGAAGATGCGGCTCTCTGCAGGAAAAACGGCTCGTTTGAACTGTTCAAAACAAAGCACGGATTCGTGGCGGGCGGCATGCCGGGCATTCGGTATAAGGACTTTGAACTGCAGCTTGCGCCGGGTGACAAGCTGTTTCTCTATACCGACGGCGTACCGGAAGCCACGGATGCAGAGAATCGGATGTTCGGCATGGATCGCACGATCGAAGCCTTGAATGCCAACAAGGAACGAACGCCGGAAGAGATTTTGAACGGCGTACATGCAAGCGTCAATGCCTTCGTGGGCGCCGCACCGCAGTTTGACGATTTGACGATGCTCTGCATAGAGCTGAAGGAACGTTCGTGACATAAAAGAAGAGGTATCAAGATCATCCAAGCCCTTCCGTATTCTAACAATATCAATTACGTGTTTACAAAGGAACACATCCGCCCAAATGGCACGGACAAGATCGAAACCTGTGGCTTAGTATCAAAAGAAACAGGGCCGTAGCGGCCCCTGTTTCTTTCTTGTCAAGCAAAGTGTTTAAGTGCAGCATGGGATCGGACAGAAGGAATCATTCCATCCTGCTTCCCGAATCAGCCGGCGGATATTCAAAGCAAAGCAGTCTATATGGCGGTTCATCCTCTTCAATTGAGGGAAATCGCCCCACCGACGGATAAAATCGATTGTCGGTGTTGTCATCGTTGCATTGACTGACCTCTCCCAGAAGTACCGGACCTGTCCCTTGTTCAACCTCAAAATCGTGATACAAATACGGATCAATCGTAATGCTCTCTCCCGGGCATAGTCTTACTTGCGTTCCCGCCGGCACAATTAACGTATGGCCATCAACATGTACGTGTACCTCTTTCTCCTTGTCAAGCTCTTCATTCGGCAGAGCGTTGTAAACGCGAATCAGCACATTTCCTCCGCCGCGATTGATGATGTCTTCCATTTTTGACCAATGGAAGTGCATCGGAGAATACTGCCCTTCTTTCAAATATAGGAGCTTTTCGGCATACGATTTTGGATATTTCTCTTTATTTTTGGTGTTTCCGTTTCGAATCGTAATCAGGGAAAGTCCGATTTTATCAAATTCACCAAGGCCGTAATCGGTAATATCCCAACCAAGCATATTCTCGCGAATCTCATCATAATCATGTCCCTTGCTTTCCCACGCATCCGGTGTGAAATGACAAAATGGCGGCAGCGCAAAGCGGCAGGCGCGCACCATCGCTTCCATTTCCAGCAAGGCTTTGTTAATTTCACTGCGTTTCATTGGTTCTCTCCTTCCATAAAAGTTCCTTTCCTCTCAGCAAAAAGCGGCCCCTTTTCTATACGATCTGTCGGAAAATCAAACTATGGGAATCCTGTTTTACCAGCTTTAGCCTTCCCAATTACAGATGTTTCTGTTTGGCTCGATGTGTTTCTCTGTGAGAATGAGCCGGAAAACTTGAAAGAAACACATGAATGGAATCTTGCAATCGCTGGTGCTGTATTTTTGTTGCGTCGAAATGCACCGTATGAAAAGCAAGCTGCATAATTGGTCCGCTTGCAAAAGCACAGATCAGGGTTCCGATCCCAACAGGGCCGCCCAAAATCCACCCGGCAAAGGTTGCAAAACCGAGTAGAAGAATGCTGACCAGTCCTATCGGGATTCGACCCAGGCGTTTTGACAATCCAACCAGCAGCGTATCGCGAGGCCCGCATCCCAAAGCGGCGATCATATAGAGATACTGCGTATATGCAATGATAACGAGGCCTATTAGAAGCATAAACGTACCGGATAGCAATGACGTGCTTTGGGGAACCAAATTCAGCCGGTTGCAAAAATCAACTGCCTTTCCGACGACCAAAGCATCGACAAACATAGCAATCCCTATTGGCTCCCGCAGAAGAAAATCAATTCCCAGTATCGTGCAGGATACCGCTATCGCTGCCGTTCCGTACAAGATGCCCAGGCTTTTGGAAAGGCCAAGGTTCAATACATCCCATGGAGCCGCTCCTATGTTTGCTTGAATGGTAAGATAGATTCCGAATCCGTTTATAAACAAACTGCCCGCTGCAAGCAGCGTGTTCAAAACAATTGCTTTTACAGATTGGTTTTTTTGCAAGCCGTGGATCATGTTCCAATTAAATCATCTATCAGGTGTGGAATTTTCGTATGTATTATATATCTTTTTAGCAAAAAGTAAAGAGCCAATTCACCGGGATTTTGGTAAAACAAAAAAGTCTTTGCGGGGTGCTGCTATCTTTTCAAGCGTCCCGTGCAACGCGAAACGTGTCTATAAATATGAATCGTACCAACCTGTCGAGCACGGCTTGAGGACCTGCCTGACGATTGGCGCTGCCCGCGCTGCAAGCAGTCCAAAGAGAAATTTAATCAATCTTGATTGCAGGCAAGCAAAAACTGCAAAAGTGCCTGCTCGAACCGTAAAGTTTTGCATCAAACAGCCCCGATTCCGTTGTCGAATCGGGGCTGTTTGGTTGGAGGAGGGAGCCTACATCGCTCCTTTTATCTGCAAAGATGATCGCGCTTCCTGCGCCTATCAGGTAGCCGTCTGGAATGCGAATGCCAGAGCCGGGCCCCATTCGGTGATCAGCATGAAAATCAGATAACCGAGCAGCAGCGCGGCGATCGCCCACACGAGAACGCGAATGGTCCAGATCGCTTTTTTCGAGAGTTTCTTCTGATCGGGATAGCAGCCGAGCAGCACTTCCATCGTGCCGTAAGCGACGAAGATCATCTCCACCAGATAGAGACCGCCGAGCAGCAGTTTCCACACCGGGAAGCCGGTGCTGCCGCCCGCCCCCACCGCGATGCTGTTGGCGGCAAGGTACAGTTGATTTTTCGCCGCGGTGCGCAATGCATTTTGGCCACCGGCTGAAGCGAGCGTATCGGCATTGTAAACGGTCTGCGCCATCGAACAGACCATGTCGCAGCCCGCCGCAATCGCCTGCTCGGCCTCATTCGGGTTCAGCGACTGCGCGTCGGTGATGATTGCGCCCCGGTATCCCCACTCGTTGCGCAGCACAACGGTGTTGAGCGCATAATCGCCCGGGCAGATGCGGCTGCCGACACGACCCATCGAGCTCATGATGCTCGCGGCTCCGCCTTTGACCACCGGGATCTCAAATGCCTTGAGATAGCTCTCGCGCAGAGTCTGTTCGGTCGCATAGGTGCCGAGGCGGCCGTTTGCGCCGCGGTTTGTATCCTGATCGTTGAATGCAAAGTGCTTCAGGGTTGGCTGAATGCCGTTTGCTTTGGCCGCCTTGACGGTTTCGGTCGCCAGCAGACCATTCATGACCGCATCCTCGGAATAGTACTCGAAGTTGCGCGCCGAGTATGCCGTTCGGTGCATGTTGACCGCAGGCGCCCACCAGTGCGCCGCTCCCTTCATCGCAAACTCGATCGAAACGAGCCGTCCGAATTCATGCGCAAGCTCCTTGTTCCACGTCGCGCCGAGCAGGTTTTCGTCGGTGAACTGGTAGCCCTCGCCGCCGGATACATAGTCGATCATCCCCTGCGGGCCGTCGAGAAAATGCGTTTCGGGCTTGCCGACACTCTCGACTGCACCGGAACCCCAGCCCGCCTGACCGGCGAGCATCGTCGTATCGCTCTGAGACAGCTGATCCAAAAGGCGATCCCATGTTTCATCGTCGTAGTCAAGCCCCGCAGCGTCGGCAAGCGTCAAGCCGTTCTTTGCGCCGTAGGTGACCGCCGTCCATGAGGCATCATCGCGTCCCATGGGCGCGCCGGAAGCATCCCATCCCTCGGCCATCAAGGCCGCATAGACGGATTCCGGGATTTCATGCGTGTAAACCGTGCCGTTTTCGTCGGTCGTTTCGCTCTTTCCGGACATCGTGCCCGTTGCGTAGCGCAGTCCGTCGTTGTCCATGACGCTCCAGTCGGAACGGGACAGATAGACCGCGTCCGAAAGGTACGCATGGTCGAACTGATTCTCAATCTTCGCACCGGTTAAGGCCTTGTCCAGGAGCTTCGTCTCCGCCTCGGTGTGCTTTGCGACCAGAGCGGCATTTCCGTCGACGGCTGCGCCCTTGGCCGCAAGGATGTTGTTGGTAGCGGCGTGCGCGTCCGTCGCAAGCGTCAGATAGTAGTCGCCTGCCTCCAGAAGATACGTGCCATATCCGAAGGTATCATAACTCTTCATGTCCGAAACGTTCAGCGTAAGCGAAACCGTCTCGCTCTCGCCCGCGGCAAGCAGCTTCGTTTTGGCAAAATCCGCAAGGTTCACGCTTGCCTTTTCGACACGGTTGTCGATGTCATGCTGTGTATACGGTGCCTGATAGTACAGCTCGACAACATCCTTGCCGGCAGCGGCTCCGGTATTGGTCACCTTGACGGAAACGGTGATGTCGCCGTTTTCATCCGGCTCGGTTGCCGTAAAGTCCGACCAATCGAACGTCGTATAGCCAAGGCCGAAGCCGAACGGTGCAAACACGGTCTTTTCATAATCGTAATCGCCCGCATTGCCCTGTCCTAAAACGACGTCCTCATAGCGCGTTTCGTAGTATTTATAACCGGTATAGATGCCCTCGGCATAGTTCATGTAGCTGTATGTTCCGCCGACGCCGCTCGTTGTACTGTCGATCAGCGCACCGTCCTTGGTAAAGCGGAAATCGGAAAAGTTCTGCATCGCAGGCGCGGAGAAGTTGTCGTACACATACGTATCGACGTTGCGGCCGGAGGGATTGATCTCACCGGTCAGGATTTTGCCGAGCACCTCGACGCCGTCCTTGCCCGTGCCGGACACCCACAACACCGCGTCGATGTCGTAGTCGTTGACAAAATCCATATCCATCGCGTTGGTCGTATGCAGCACGACGATGACCTTGTCAAACGATGCGGTGACCGCCGCCAAAAGATCGAGCTCGTTCTGATCCAGCTCCAGATACCCTTTGGCTTCGTCGCCATTGAAGCGTCCCATGTTGCGGGGCAGATCGCCGCCCTCGCTTCCGCCGCGCGAGAACACGACGATCGCAGCGTCGTTGTAGGACGCATAGCTGTCCTTGACCGCGTCGGTGTATTCGCTCTGCGGCACCTCGTCGACCGCCCAAGTCCCGGCGATGCCGCCGTTGCCGAGGTTCGCGCCGATGCCCCAGTTGGTATGCTTGGACTGCTTATAGAACTTGCGAAGCTCGCCGTTGACCTCAAGGCCCGCTTCCTTTAGGCTATCGAGGAACACGGTATCCTTCGTGCCGGTGATCTTTTCCTTTGTCATCCAGATCTGCGCCGTCTGACCGAACACGGAGACCTTGCTGCCGGTCTTCAGCGGCAATGCGTTGTTATCGTTTTTCAGCAGCACGGTGCCCTCGGAGACGATCTCAAGTTCCAATGCCTTTTGCGCCGCGAGCAGCTCCTCCTCGGTCATTGTAATTTCGGCCGAGCTGCCCTTTTTGCCGCCGATGGTGCCGAAATAGCTTGTCAGGGCGCGCTCCCATGTAAGTGCATAGCTCGTTGCGAACACGTTCGCAAGCACGAGCAGCGCAACGACGATGCACCAGATTGAAATCCGCAGCTTTTTATTCGGAGTCTTTTTCATGGTATTTACCTCCCGTCTTTGGAAAAAGGGGCTAAAAAGCCCCTTTTATCGTCCTGTACCTTACTCGGCAGCCGGTAACGATGCGATAAACGCATCCATGCTGTCGAACTTGACCTCTGCATTGCCCGCCATGTCGACAGTGCGCATATACTCGCCCGGGACGATGCCGAAATCGAATGCGAAGCTGAAGCCGCCGTCGCTCTCCTCATAGAGCGTGTAGGTGTACTTATGATCGAGCAGCTCGTCATAGTTGGCCGCACCCTCCAGCGGCGTTTCCTTCCGGAACGTCAGCGTAACTTCCTTGCCGTCCTCGGTGTCTTCGGCGGACCAAAAGCCGTAGAACGTGAATGTGCGATCGCCGTAACCATGCTGGACGCCGCAGACGGAGCCGTCCTCATACAGGTTGATCAGAAAATCGTAAACAATGTTGTACTGCGGGTCGCCCATGTCCCAACGGCCCGTGAACTGATAGGCCACCGCCTTGTTCCAATCGGTCGTGATCCAATCCTTGTAGTGCGCCCAATCGGTCTGAGCGGGTTCTTCGGCCTTGGTTTCGGTCTTGGCATCCGCCGCCGGTGCCGCGCTGCCGCCGCACGCGATCAAAGAGAGCGCCGTCAAAACGACCAGAAGCATTGCGAGAAACTTTTTCATTGATTCATCCCTCCATTGATTGATTACACGTACACTTTAACCGGTCCGTCGTTTTGTTGCAAGGGATGCTTCGTAACCGGTCGAATTTAGCGCATAACCTTGCAATCATTGCGAAAAACAGGTAAAATAGTATTGGGAGGGATGCGTTATGATCCGGATTGCCATTGTGGAAGACGAACCGCTTCACGCGAAGCGGCTGCAGGACTATATCGAACGGTTTGCCGCCGAGCGTGAAACGGCGTTTTCGGTGGAGACCTTTTCCAACGGCGTAACGCTGTTGGAGCATTATTCCGGAAAATACGATTTGATCTTTCTGGACATTCAGATGGCGCACATGGACGGTATGGAAGCCGCCCATCGCATTCGCGCACTCGACGAAACCGTACTGCTGATCTTCGTCACAAGCCTTGCACAGTACGCCGTAGAGGGATATTCCGTGCGCGCGCTCGATTATCTGGTAAAGCCAATCTCCTATCCCGAATTCTCGATGAAATTCTCCCGCGCGTTTCAGAAGCTCAAGGACAAGGCCGAAGCCGTGCTCCCTGTCCCCACCGAAAACGGCACCGCCAAGCTGACCGCCGGCGAGATCCTCTGCTGCGAGGTCATGGATCACAAGCTTGTGTTCCACACGCGCCGCGGCGATTTTTCGCAGTTCATCTCTCTCAAAGAGATCGAAGCGCGCCTTCCGGCACAGCAATTCGTCCGCTGCAACAACTGCTACCTGATCAATCTCGATTACGTTTCCGGCACCGAAAACGGCGACGTTCTGCTTGCCGCAGGCGATACCGTCCTTCGTCTCGCCATCAGCCGCAGCCGCAAAAAAGCGTTCTATGACGCGCTCGAGCGCCGCATGCAGCAAAAGGAGCACCGCGTATGATTCTGCACAATCTTGCCGCCTCGCTCGCCATCGACATCCGGCATCTGATGAGCTATCTGATGTACTTTGTGCAGCTCATGCTGTCCGCGCTGCTGTTTGCCCGCACATACGAACGGCGGCGGCGATACGCGCTGCGCCTGACCGGAATGGTCTTTTGCGGGCTTATACTTGTGCTCGGCATCGCAAGGCTGCGCACCGGCATTTCGGACAACATCACACCGCAGCTTTTGCTGTTCCGGTGCCTGTCGTATTTTTGCATTCTTGCGTTTGCATTCTTTTTTCTGCTTGTCTGCTACCGCGAACAACCGTTTGAGCTTGCGATCTGCTGGGCAAGTGTCTGCGCGGCATGCGGTATTTTCACCAACCTCGACTATGCGCTCGTTTCGCTGACAGGACACGATCCGATGACGAGCATGGCCGTCTTCCCGACCGGCGACTGGCGGCTCGATTTACTTCTCCACTATCTGCTGTTCGGCGCCTATCTGGTCGGTATGTCGTTTTTGTTCGTCCGGCGTGCACGCTTCAACGCCAACAGCCGTGACAATACGGTGGTCCTAATGCTTTGCATCGGGGTTGTGCTGATCGACGACGTGCTGCTGAACGTCTCCCGTCCGTTTGAACCGGAAAGTGCCGCTCTTGCACTGAGTCTGCGACTCGGCGTGCTGCTGTGCTTCTTGCTCGCGTTCGGTCTTCTTATGGGACTGATCAAGTGGAATCGGCTCGGCGAAGAGCTGAATATCACCGAACAGCTGCTTCTTCGCGAAAAGCGCTACTACCAGCAATCCAAAGCGAATGTCGAAGCCGTCAATCGCATGCTGCACGATCTCAAGCATCGCTTAAGCGACATCGAAGGAAAACTGACCGAGGAGGAGCTTTCGAGCATGCGGCAGGCGATGGCCTTGTACGATGCAAACATCAAAACCGGCTACGAAGTGCTCGATACAATCCTTTATGAAAAGCAGCTCTACTGCCAGAAAAACGGCGTTCGCCTGACCTGTATGGCCGACGGGCAATCGCTTGCGCATTTGACCCCGTCGCACCTTTATTCGCTGTTCGACAACGCTATCGACAACGCGATGGAGGCTGTGCTGCGCCTGCCCGATCCCGAAAGCCGCATCGTCAGCGTAACCGTTACGCGCGAAAACAACGCTGCCGAGATCGTCGTCTGCAACCTGTTTGACCCTGCGGCCGGACACGGAACGACCTCCAAACCGGATCAAAACCGACACGGGTACGGTCTTGCAAGCATGCGCACGATTGCCGAAAACTACGGCGGAACCATGCACATTTCCACCGAAAACGATGTGTTTACGCTCACCGTGCGCCTGCCGGAAAGGTCTTGACAATTGAATTCCAACGGCGGGCTCCTGCCGTTCCGGTATGCGGTCAGAAAAGAAGGGCTTGCTTTCTGCAAAGGACGGAAAGCAAGCCCTGTTTCTTTTTTCTGTGAATCGTGAAGTCTTTTCGTGTTTTGCGGTTAATCCCGTATGCGAGCTGTCGGCACGTGCAGCGTTTGCATTTACTCCTGCTTCTCTGCGGAGACTTTATCGGCGACGCGTGCGGCGATGATTGCGTGATCCTCGTCGGAATAGCGCTCGACCTTCATGAACAGGAACAGGACGAAGATTGCGGCAAAGCCGATCGTTTCGCCGCCGATGAAAATCCACGGCATGGCGGTACGAATCGCCGCGGAGGAGATATTGGATGCGGAATACTCCAGTGCGGACAGAACGCCGTTCATCAGGCCGGTAGCAAGGCCGGTGATGCCGGAGAAGATTGCGCCGTAGATCGTCATCGAGAAGCCGTCCGTTCGGTTGCCGTGCACAGCCTCCTGATGGTCGAGCACGTCTGCAAGCAGCGCAAGCATCAGATACATTGCAGGCGTGGAGCCAAGTGCCTTGATCACAAACGATACGATCACGATCGTGAGGTTGTCCGGGAACAGCAGGCCCAAAATACCGCCCGCCACGGCGATAATCGAACCGTACAGAATCGCTTTGGCCTTGCCGATCTTATTGGCAAGCGGGACAGCGACCAGCATGCCGAGCGCCGTCGGAATTGCGCCGATGATCGCAAGCATGCCCTGAATCGTGCCGCCGTTCGCGGTCGTGTAGTTGCCCTGGGCATCCGGGAACATGGCCTGGCAGAAATACAGCTGCGAAACGTTTTTCAGCATTCCTCCCATCTGATACAGGAACAGAAATGCCATGATGATCCACCAGAACTTGTCAGAAAAACAAATTTTGGCCTGCTCTTTGACAGGCAGCGCGGCTTTCGGTTTGTCATCGATCGACAGGCCCTCTTCGGTCACGCGCTCACGCGTAAAGAAATACTCGATCAGTGCGCCGACAGCAGTCAAAAAGATCAGCGCAATCACAAACACCTTCCAATGCTGATAGGAGGCAAATCCATCATAGATCGCTGCACCCGAGGCATCCACATAGTATTCGATTACGCCCGCGTCGTTATACACCGGGGTGCCGTTGCCGCTCATATCATAGACGAACAGCAGGCGCAGGAAAAACGGCAGAATCATGGACACGATGCCCATCGCCGCAAGCGCCGTCGCGTTCGAGATCGTGGCGATCAGGTTGCGGTCCTTGCCGTTGCGCGTGGAAAGGGACACAAGCGCCGCGTGCGGGGTCGAATACATCGGGTGTGCGACCGCAAACAGCAGGATATATCCGATGGCAAGGAGCACCAGGCTGATCAGCTGCTTGTTCTGCATCGTTTCGTTGACATACGGCGAAAGGATGAACAGGATAATCAGCGCCATGACCGAAAGCGGGATGCTGAGCAGAATCAGCGGACGCGCCTTGCCCGCTTTGGTTTGCATACGATCCATCAGCCGCCCGACGAGGATATTGCCGAGGATCACGAAAAAGACGGACACGACCGGAATCGACGTGAAGAACCAGCCCGCCCATTTGTTGATGTTCAGCACGTTCGACATATAGGCGTTGAAGTAATTTGCCATGATCGAGTTGGTCAGCATGGCAAGCGTCGGTCCGATCAGGTAGCCCAAAGCGCCCTCCGGGAACAGCGTGACTTGGTCGCTTTTAATCAGGGATTTGGGCAGTTTCTGCATAAATTTCATGTTCGGTATCTCCTTGTGTTGTCCGTTCCGTCTATGCGTGATATACCATAAAATACCATCTTCACGATAATTTGGCAAGATCATATGCTTCCGTCGTTTTAGATGGGACAGCAGTTTTTAGAGAGCGGCGGAAGGCATTCGCCGTTTCAATCGTCCAAAACCAAAAACGTCCGCCGCAAAAGCAGCGCGGACGATTTGGGTTGATTCACGATTCGTCGGAGTCCGAATCCTCCGAATAGAACAGCATTGCCTCCTGCTCGAGCTTTGATTGATTCTCCGGCGGATATGCGGCTTCTTCCGGTGCGTTCTCCCGATTTTGTGCGGAAGGTTGCTCGGGCTTTGAGTGGTCATCCGGGGTCTTCCTGCGTTTGGCTTCTCGCTCCATGCCTGCCTGCAATTCTTCGCGCAGCGTCTTGCGCTGCCCCTGCGGGTGCTTCCGGTTCCAAAGCGTATAGATGCACCAGATAACTGCGTTTCCGATCACTGCCGGTGCGATCCCATACATCGCAATCACATACAGCATTACGCCGCGGGCTTCCGCATCGAGCAGGATGGTCGACAGCAGGAACAGAATCACAAACAGGGCAAGGCAGACAAAACCGTACGGCGCAACCCGCTTATCGGGCAGCAAAAACCACAGGCAGCCGATACCGGTCCCGATCAGAGCAACGATCACGGAATGCAGAATATTCGTCCAGTCTGCGCTCGGAAACGCGATCAGCCGGTACAGCGGCTCCGCCAGGTATGCATACAGAATGCCGAACAGGATCAGATTCACAATTCCGGTGCCGAATGCCGCCAAGGCTACCGGACTTTTGCGCCGGTTTTGTTTGTCAATAAAAAAGCCCATATCGGATTCCCTCTCTGTTCTCCGTCAAAAACGGGGCGGGCAAAAATCCCGCCCCGTGGAAGCACAACAGACCGCTTAACCAAGCATCTGCCAGAAGTCACGAACGACGTTCAGATTCGCATACAGGAAGTCGACGTCGTAGGGTGCAACGCGGATCTCGGAGAACGGCGTGGAGCCTTCTGCCGGCTGAATATCGTCACGGATCGGCCAGCCGCCGAGCGTGTTGAACGGCTTATAGCCGCCGAGGTCCCCATCAACACCGCCCATCATATAGCGGATCAACAGCTTGGCCGCGGCAGGATGCGCACAGCCTTCGACAACATACAGTGTGTTGATAGCCGGGATACCGGTATCCGGATACAGATTGACAACGTCCATGACCCAATCGTTGTCCTTGACCTTACGGATCTTGGAAGAAGCGCTGAACGCTACCGGCGGATCCACCTGACCGCGCGCGCCGACGGCCTCAGCGGTTGCATCGGAGGATGCACAGTAAATCGGGTCATTGTCGTGGAGCCGTTTCAGGAACTCATAACCTGCATTCGGGCATTCGGGCGAGAGAACGAGGTCCTCTCCCTTCAGCTCCTTATAGGCGGCGGCAAGGCGCTCCGCTTCCGCATCGGAGCAGAAGCCGGTGATCCATGCGCCCCAGGAGACGTTGTCAAGCGGGTTCTGCATGGCGACTTTGCCCTTCCATTCCGGCTCGGTAAGCTGCCAGATGTTGGTGATCGGGGAGCCGTCCGGATACTTCTCGGTGTTGTAGAACAACTGCGTCAGCTCGGTGTACAGCGGAGTGGCCGTCTCGGTGTACTGCGGATCAATGTGGGCAAAGATGTCCGCAGGCTTAAAGTTGTAGAGCATCGGGTTCTCAACGTCGATGTACTCTTTGAACAGGGAGCCGTCCTGATCCTTGATGTGGATGACGTCGGCAACATACTGGCCGGCATCATGCTCACGGGTGACCTTCTCCAAAAGCTCATTCGTCTTGATGTCAAAGTAATTGACCTTCATGCCCGGATACTTGGCTTCAAACGCTTCGGCAACCTTCGGGATACGGGACGAGATCGAGTAAACGGTCACTTCGCCGCCCTCTTCCAATGCCTTCTGATAGAGCTCTTCGTCGGTCTCATCGGTCGCAAAGATGTTTGCCTTTTCTTCCCATGCGGAAAGCGTTGTTTCCGCGGGGGCGGGTTCGTTGGCCGCTGCCGGAGCTTCCGCTTCCGT
>JAUMVL010000223.1 GCA_030530185.1 Clostridia bacterium
CATCATCCGCATCGTCACGTTTGCAGTGCCTGAAATGGAAAACGCCGCATGGCTGCTGTACGGAACCGCGACGCTGATCGGGCTGGTCGGCTGGTATGCGCAGAGAATGGAGCAGATGCGAAGCTTTCCGACCCTGCTGCGAACCGATGAAACGGCTTATTACGGCTTTGTGACGACGGCGCTTTCCGTCGGTGCGTTGTCCGGGACGTTTTTGGCATGGCTATTGTGCAGGCTCGTCGGGATTGCGCTCACCTACAAGGTGTTCGGTTCCATCCTGATTGGTTTGTCGGCGGTTGCGGCCGGCTGGATGCTGTGGCGCTATTATAAGGCCGGCCGGCTTTACGAGCGCGAGCCGGAGCTGCTGTATCTCGTGTCCGCCTGCTTTATGCTCTGGGTGTTTACGTTCGGTCAGTACATGCATGAGCGCTACGTGTTCCCGGTGTTGATCTTTTTGCTGTTTGCGTATGCGGCAAGCAAGAACCGCCGGATCCTGCTTTGCGCGCTGCTTTTGACCGTTTCGACGTTTTTGAATGAGCTGGTCGCCATGTACGTCGTTTCCGACGGCGCGATCCATGCGATCCGCGGCGGCGAAACGCACAATCGGTTTCTTGCGGCTTGCTCGATGATTGAGGTCGCATCCGCGCTGTATTTGACCGGCGTAGTGCATCGGCATTTGATGGGGAAGGGAGGGAAGAACGCATGAAGCCGTTCCTTTTGACCCTGTCCAAACCTTCCGGCAGAACGCTGAACCGGACCGATCGCGCGGTGCTGCTCGTGCTGCTGCTCGTCTATTCGCTCGTTGCGTTCGTCAACCTTGGCACGACGAATTTCCCGACCGTTCCGTGGAAGGGCGCCTATGGCGAGACCGCGATCATCGACCTCGGAGACGACCGGCACGTTTCGGAGATCTGGTTCAACGGCAACATTGCCGAAGGCACCGTACAGATTTATGACGACAACGAGGACTATACCGAGTTCGAACAGGACTATGGCGATATGTTCAAGTGGAAGATCGCATCCGTCTCGCTCGATACGACCTATGTCCGGCTGTTCGTTTCCGACGGAACGGTTTCATTCAATGAGATCGCGCTGTTCGATGCGGACGGAGAGCGGATTCCCGCGACGGTTTATGTGCAGGAGAACGACGACGGGATCGACCTGTTCCCGCATCAGCAGGCGCTGCTCGACGAGCAGGGAACCGTGCCGGATCATCCGT
Organism: Clostridia bacterium; assembly: GCA_030530185.1. Classification (GTDB taxonomy): domain Bacteria; phylum Bacillota; class Clostridia; order Christensenellales; family CAG-138; genus UBA3792. The sequence continues at coordinate 1,217 of JAUMVL010000223.1, forward strand.
CGTATTTCAACGGTATGTACTTTGACGAGATCTATCATGCCCGCACGGCATATGAGGTCGTGACCGATACGGATCTGTATTTTGAGGGGCGTTCGGTCGGCGTCAGGGATTTCTCCTACGTGCAGAAGAACGGCTTTTCGATCTATGAATGGACGCATCCGCAGCTCGGCAAGGTGCTGATTGCGGCAGGCGTGCGGCTGTTCGGGATGAATCCGTTCGGCTGGCGCTTTACGGGAACGCTGTTCGGCGTGCTGATTCTGTGGGTGCTGTACGTGCTTGCCAAAAGAATCTTTTGCCGTACGGACTACGCGCTGCTTGCGGCGGGGCTGTTTGCGGCCGACTGCATGCATTATTCGCAGACGCGTATCGCTACGATCGACGTTTACGCGCTGTTCTTTACGCTGCTGATGTTCCTGTGCATGCTCGACTATCTGTGGATTAACCGGACCGACGCACTGTTTGGAAAGAAGCTTGTGCCGCTCAGTCTGTGCGGGCTTGCGTTTGGCCTCGGAGCATCGAGCAAGTGGACCTGCTTCTATTCGGGCGCGGGACTTGCGGTTCTGTTCTTCGGCTCGTTTGCTTTGCGCTGCATCGACCTGGTCCGGGAACGCAAAACGGCGAAGCAAAGCGGAAAGCCGTCCATGCGCATTGCGATCAATCCGGTTCCGGCGCTGCCGGTGCTGTATGCGATCGGGGCGGCGCTGCTGTTTGCGATAGCTAAGCTCGGCCATGCCGAGAGCGGCCTGCTGTATCGATGGAAGTACAATTTTGAATGGTACGATCTCGTACTGTCAAACGGGTTCTGGATCCCGATGCTCGTTCTTTCGATTGCGGGCATTGCGTCGGCGCTTGTGTATGCGCGTCTCACGAAGGGCAAAGCGCTCGATCAGCGGTTCAATGAGCAGCTCATGACGCTGGTGCTGTGCTGCGTGTTCTTCATCGTGATCCCGGTGGTGCTTTACTACGCGTGCTCGTACAGCTTCTATCTGTCGGAAAACCGCAACACGCTCTATGAGCAGGTGAAATGCCTGTGGGACAAGCAGCTTTCGATGTACCGCTACCATGCGGGCCTCGATGCGACCCATCCATGTCAGTCGATGTGGTATGAATGGCCGCTTGCCGAAAAGTCGGTTTGGTTCTATGCGGGCTATCCGGACGGAAAGCTTTCGAACATTTCAAGCACCGGCAATCCGGCGGTATGGTATGTGTCGGCGTTCGGCGCCGTTCTGATGGCTGTCGAATGGTGCTTCCAAAGGGATTATCGCAAAAACAAAGGATTTTGGGTGATCTTTGTCGGCATCCTGGCTGGCCTTTTGCCGTGGGCGCTTGTGACGCGCTGCGTGTTCCTGTACCACTACTTCTCGACGATCCCGTTCGTGGTGCTGGCGGCGGTTGCGCTCTTGTACTACGCGGAGGAGAAGGATCCGAGATTATGGAGCGTCAAGTGGATCTGGCTCGGCACGGCGCTGGTGTTCTTCGTTTTGATGTATCCTGCAATCTCCGGGTTGCCGTGTTCGTGGGCGTATGCGGGCTTTATTGAACACGTTTTGACCGTGTTCGGAAAGGTGTATTATGTCGGTGTTTGAGAAAAAGAGCATCGGGCAGCTGCTGCGGTTTGGGCTCGTCGGCGTTTCGAACACGCTCGTCGATCTGATTATCACAAGATTGCTGCAAGGCGGTTTCGGCCTCTTGACAAGCGCGGTGCTTTTGACCTACTATATTCCAAAAGTC
>JAUMVL010000224.1 GCA_030530185.1 Clostridia bacterium
CCTATTGGGATCTGTCGTTTCCGTCCCTACTCAAAATATATTTGGAAGCTGTGACGGTTTGCGGTGTCACATTCCGATACGGTGAGGATGGCATTCCGAAGGGACTGTGCCGTGCGAAAGAATTGGTTTATATTACCACGGCAGGCGGTCCCATAACCTGTGATTTTGGTTATTCATATATAAGGTCGCTTGCACAGACCTTTTTCGGAATCGATCAAACAAGTTGCTTCCGAGCAGAAGGGCTTGATATTGACGGGGCGGATACGGACGGCATTATGCAAAAAGCTCGCTTGGAAATAGAAGAAGCAAAAGCTGTTTACAGACAAAGTATATCGACGGTTAAATAACACATTTAAAAAAGCGGTAATGCAGAACAAAAAGAAAGGAGAGTGTTGCATGAAAGACGGAAAAAAAAAACACACAAAATCCTTAATTCGACCGGTTTTCAATGCCGTAATTGGGCTTGTGATGCTTTTATCTGCAGCAATCGGAGCAATCGGCTACTTTGAGTTTGCCAATGCTTTTAAGCAGCAATACATGGAGATTACCAACGGTATTGCAGAGTATGTCGCGCTGGGCATTGATGCCGGAGAGCTTGACCGGTATCTGGAGACGAAAACGGCAGACGCACACTACAATTCTATCCGTGAGCAACTTCAGCACGCAGCGGACGCAGAGGATTGTAGTGTTATTTATGTTGCGAAGGTCCATACGGATACGAAACAGCGGGAATACATTTACAACATCGTAAGTAAGACCAGCGGGTTTTTCCCTTATGAGATAGGCTACCGTGATGAGGTCGGCGATGCATTTATGAATGCATACGATTCCATTCTGAACGGAAAATCAGAGCTTCACAACTTTATGTACGCAAGAAGCGGCTATACCACCAGCGTCTATCCCATCAGGGACGACGGCGGAAGCGTTGTGGCAATTGTCGGCGTTGTGAAAAACATGGGGCTTCTGAATTCCGCAAAACGAGGCTATGCCATTCGCGTCATAGTTACGGAGGTTATCATTGCCGCTGTCAGCGGTGCGTTCTGGATTGTCTATTTCAAACGTCGCATCGTTACGCCCATACGCAGGGTAAGCACAGCCGCGCTTAACATGGTGGAGCATCTGGAGGACGGGTCTTCTCCGGAAATTATGGTCAGAAGTCAGGATGAGATCAGGGATCTTGCGGATTCCTTTACAAAAATGTACTGCGAGATCGGTGCGTATATTAAAAAGCTTGGTGCCGTCACGGCGGAAAAGGAGCGAATCGGCGCGGAGCTTGATGTTGCGGCAAAGATTCAGACATCTATGCTGCCCTGTATTTTTCCGCCGTTCCCGGATCGTAGCGAGTTCGATATCTGTGCTTCGATGGATCCGGCCAAAGAGGTCGGAGGCGATTTCTACGATTTCTTTATGGTGGATGATACCCATCTCGCATTTGTTGTTGCCGATGTTTCGGGCAAGGGTGTGCCTGCGGCGCTGTTCATGGTCATCGGGAAAACACTCATCAAGGATCATACCGGACTTCATGACGATCTTGGCGATGTGTTTACGGAAGTGAACAACATTCTTTGCGCTTCCAACAGCGAAGAAATGTTTATTACCGCATTTGAGGGCGTGCTTGATCTTGAAACGGGAGAGATGCGCTATGTCAATGCAGGGCATGAAACGCCGTTTATCTGCCGCGGGGACGGTGTGTATGAGCCGTTCAAGGTAAAAGCCGGCTTTGTCCTTGCGGGCATGGAGGGCATTCGGTATAAGAGCGGAAGCGTTCGGCTGAACCCCGGAGATAAGATCTTCCAGTACAGCGACGGCGTGCCGGAGGCCGAAAACTCCGAAAACAAACAATACGGAATGGCGAGACTGGAAAAGGTGCTTGCAGAGAATAGCAGAAAAAAGCCCGATGCGCTCCTGACGGCAGTGAAAGCTGATGTGGATGCTTTTGCCGGAGAGGTCGAACAGTTTGATGATATCACGATGCTTTGTATTAAATTCAACGGAAAAAGTCAAAAAGCGAAGCTTTCGGTGACGCCGGAAAGGGATTCCATTCCTACTGTGATGGAATTTATCGAAAAAACGCTGGATGAGTGGCAGGTGCCGATAAAATCCGCCGGCAAAATACAGATCGCGGTGGATGAGATCTTTTCCAACATCGTGTATTACAGCGGTGCAAAAGCGGCCGAAATTACCGTGACGAAGTGCGGCGGGGAGCTGTCGCTTTTGTTCGAGGATGACGGAAAGCCATATGACCCGACTACCGCCAAAGAGCCGGATGTTAAGCTGTCTGCCGAGGAGCGGGAGATTGGCGGTCTCGGTATCTTTATGGTCAAGAAAATGGCTGCGAATATTCATTACGAAAATACGGACGGAAAGAACCGACTGACCGTTTCGTTTGAGATGAAATAAGGGTACGTGTATGGAAAACAAAATTGAGAGCGCATTCCTGTTTGCACTTGAAGTGCACAAAAACCAGCAGCGCAAGGACGGAAAGCCGTATATCGTTCACCCGTTTACCGTTGCAACCGAACTGGCGCGGAACGGTGCGGAGGACGATCTGATCTGCGCTGGGCTTCTGCATGACACGATCGAGGACGGCGGAGTTTCGCCGGAGACGCTTGCCGGGCGGTTCGGCGGCGAGGTTTTGCGCTTGGTCCTGTTCGATACCGAGGATAAAAGTCTTTCATGGGACGAACGAAAGAGGGCTGCTCTTACGGCACTGGAAAGCTGTGACGGAAAATGCGCCATGCTCGTATGCGCCGATAAGCTTGCAAACATCCGCAGTATCGCAGAGGACATAACCGTGGATGGAGAAACGGTCTGGAGCCAGTTCCGGTACGGCAGAGAAAAGCAGGAATGGCTTTACAGGGAATATGTGAAAAGTCTTACTCGGCTATCAAATCTGGAAATGTACCGTAATTTGAAATCATCCGTTGAAGCGGCGTTCCAAAAA
>JAUMVL010000225.1 GCA_030530185.1 Clostridia bacterium
GTACCGAAAAGCCTTTGATATCGAATACGGCGGCAGCTGCATTGAAATTCTCAAATTCCAGCTCGCCCTCTGCGCCGCCGTCCACGGTATAGGCAACATCCGCGCCAAAAGCTTCCACATCGAACAGATCGGCACCCTCGCCGATCTCCTCGTCCGGCGTAAATGCGATCGACAGCTTGCCGTGCGGAATCTGTTCGTTTTGGATTCGCTCAACCGCCGTCATGATTTCGGCGACGCCGGCCTTGTCGTCCGCACCGAGCAACGTTGTCCCGTCGGAAGTAATCAGCGTGCGGCCCTTAAGCGTGGGCAGATGCGGAAAATTCACGGTGTCGAGCACGCGTCCGCTCGGCAAAACGAGATCCTTGCCGTCATAGTCTTTCCAAACCTGCGGCTTGACGTTTTCGCCGCTGCAGTCGGGCGCCGTATCCATGTGCGCGATCAGCCCGAGCCGCGTCGCGTTCTCATAACCCGCCGTCGCGGGCAGCGTGCCGTACACGTAGCAATTCTCGTCCACATGCGCATCGTTCACTCCGAGTGCTTTCAGCTGCTCGACCAGCAGCTTTGCAAGGTCAAACTGACGCGCCGTCGAGGGGTGCGTTCCGGTGGTTTCGTCGCTCGTCGTGTGCAGCACGACATATTGCAGCAATCGTTCGTATGCTTTCATCATGCCTCCTTAACGAACCTGTCCGATGATTTTGACCGAGAAGCGGCGCTGCCGCGGTCCGTCGAATTCGGTAAAGTAGATGCCCTGCCAGCGGCCGAGCACAAGCTTGCCATCGTCGATCATCACAGTAACGCTGCTGCCGATTACGCTTGCCTTGAGATGTGCGGCGCTGTTTCCCTCGCTGTGACGAAACTCCGGGCGATCCGGATAGGTCCGATCGAGGGCAAGCAGCAGATCACTGACCACATCGGGATCGGCGTTCTCGTTGATCGTGATGCCCGCAGTCGTATGCGGGCAGTAGACGGTCGCCATTCCGTCGAACACGCCGCTTTGGCGCACCGCGTCACGCACCTTGTCGGTGATGTCAATAAAGCCCTCTTTGCCGGTCTGCAACGGATATTCGTATAGCATAAGCTCCATTCCTTTCGCTTTGAACTTCTTTATCAATATTATACGAAACTCCCCCGCAAAAAGCAAGGGGAGGTATCCTGATTCGCTATTTAGGGAAGAATCACGCGATGCTGCGCGGCCGGGCCCTTTTTAGGACGTCAACGTCAAGCGCCTTTTTCGTTCGCTCTCTGTTTTTTAGAACAAGGAACACAACGTATCCGATCCGGGCAACGATGCACGCGAGGTCCACCGACAGCGCCAGACGATGGAACCAATCCGCCTTGGGGTTCCTGCCCCAATCGCGCCGGGGAAAAGGTCGCGCTGTGACCTTTTCTGTCCCCGCCGCGCCCTTACGGGCTCGACTTCCCTTCCCATATAAAAAATCCCCGCCGTTACGGTGGGGATATGGTACCCGATAGGGGAGTCGAACCCCTGTTACCGCCGTGAGAGGGCGGTGTCCTAGGCCACTAGACGAATCGAGCAAGTGCAATTATAATACCGAAAAAACCGTATACTGTCAAGTACTTTTTTGTAAAAAAGTGAAAAACGCGGTTTTTCGCGCTCCGAAGAACGAGCCTGCAGCGAGGCTGTTTTGACCGGGGCGCAATCAACTGTCAAAGGAAAAAATACTTCCTTTCCCCCTTCTAAAGAAGGATTGAAAAAAATCTGCAAATTTTCGAAAAAAGGAACTCCATCCGGCGCGGGATGCTTTATAATACCGATGCAGACGGTTTATGCCGTCAAAGATAGTTAGGAGTTCGCTATGCTGGAACTGAAACATTTGTCCTTTCTCGTCACGGAAGGCGAAGAAAAGGAAATCATCCGGGACGTCAGCCTGACGATTCCCGATCGGAAATTTGTGGTCATCACCGGCCCGAACGGCGGCGGTAAGTCCACGCTGGCCAAGTTGATTGCGGGCATCGAAACGCCGACCTCCGGTCAGATTCTGCTGAACGGTACGGACATTACGGCGCTTGGAATTACGGAACGCGCACGCCTCGGCATCGGGTTTGCCTTTCAGCAGCCGGTTCGCTTTAAGGGGATCCGCGTGATTGACCTTTTGCGCATCGCGGCGGGCAAGCGTTTGGCCGTGGGCGACGCATGCGAATATCTCTCGGCAGTCGGACTCTGTGCACGCGACTATATTGATCGCGAAGTCAATGCGAGCCTGTCCGGCGGAGAGCTCAAGCGGATCGAAATTGCGACCGTGCTTGCGCGCGGAACAAAACTCTCGATCTTTGACGAGCCGGAGGCTGGCATCGACCTCTGGAGCTTCCAAAATCTGATCGCGGTATTCCAAGGGATGCGGGCACGCATTGCGGACAGCTCGATTTTAATTATCTCGCATCAGGAACGCATTCTGAATATTGCGGACGAGATCATCGTGCTGAAAGACGGTTCGGTGGATCGGTTCGGAACAAAGGACGAAATTTTGCCGACGCTGATCGGAACCGCTTCGGCGGTTTCGGGCTGCAGCAAGCTGTATGAGGAGGTCGGAAAATGAAGCTGGATGAGATTCAAAAGCGGCTCCTTTTGGAGATTGCAGATCTGCATCAGGTGCCCGAGGGCGCGTATAACATCCGTTCCAACAGCCAGTCCATCGGTCGGCAATCAACCGCCAACATTGAAATCACGTCCAAGGCGGACGTCAGCGGCCTTGACATCGTCATCAAGCCCGGCACGAAAAACGAGAGCCTGCACATTCCGGTCGTTATGACGCAGACGGGGCTCAAAGAGGTCGTCTACAACGATTTTCATATCGGAGAAGATGCCGATGTTGTGATCGTCGCGGGCTGCGGCATCGACAACTGCGGAAATCAGGATTCCGAGCACGACGGTATTCACCGTTTTTGGGTCGGTAAAAATGCGC
>JAUMVL010000226.1 GCA_030530185.1 Clostridia bacterium
CCGGTATTGTTTTCCGTTCTTTTGCCGCAAATGTCCTGGTACATTTATTTAACAGTCCCTTTCGGATTTTCCGTGTTACGCTTGGGCCTGCTGTTCGGCAGCAGCCTTGATCTTTGCCAGTTCTTCCTCTTCCAGAACGCGATAGGCCACCTTGCCGACGAGCGTCTTGGGCATATCGTCCTTGAACTCGATGTCGTACGGCATCGCGTACTTGGCAATGTTCTTTTTGCAGTAGGCAAGCAGCTCCGCCTTGGTCTCGTCGGTTGCCGGGACGCCCGGGCTGAGCTTGACGAACGCCTTGACCTTCTGCATCTTGTACGGATCGGGCACGCCGATGACGCAGCTCATCTGCACCTTGTCGTTCGCGTCGAGGATGTTTTCGATCTGGCCCGGATAGACGTTGTAGCCGGACGAGATGATCATGCGCTTGGCGCGGCCCTTGAAGTAGACGAAGCCCTCGTCGTCCATCGTACCGAGGTCGCCGGTATAGACCCACGTAAGGCCGTCGTCGTGCGTGCGCAGCGTCTCGGCGGTCTCGTCGGGATGCTTCATGTACTCTTTCATGACCGTCGGACCGGACAAGAGGATCTCGCCCTCCTCGCCGTAGGGCAGCTCGCGGTCGGTATTCGGCTCAACAATCTTGATATACGTATCGGGGAACGGCAGGCCGATCGAGCCCTCCTTGAACATATGCGGCGGGGTTAAGCAGCAGGCCGTGACGGTCTCCGTCGTGCCGTAGCCCTCGCGCACCTGGATCGACGCCTTGTGGTCGTACAGGAACGTATCGAACTTCTTTTTGAGTTCGATCGAAAGGCTGTCGCCGCCCGAGAAAACGCCCTTGAGGCAGCTGAGATCGGCCCCCTCCATGCTCGGCAGACGCAGCAGCGCCTCGTACAGCGTCGGCACGCCCGCAATGAAGTTGCAGCGGTATTTGACAATATCCTTGGCGTAGGACTTTGCCGTAAAGCGCGGAACGAGGATGCACCGCCCGCCCTGCGACAGCATCGTGTGGATGCAGACGCCGAGGCCGAAGCCGTGGAACAGCGGCATTGCCGCGAGCATCTTATCGCCGACGCGGAACATCGGGTTGGCCGCAACGACCTGCTGCCCGAGCGCATTGAAGTTCCGGTTGGTCAGAATGATGCCCTTGGTCGTGCCGGTCGTGCCGCCGGAATAGAGAATAACGGCGGGGTCGTCCGACTTGCGCTGAACCTTGTATTTATAGAAGCAATGCTCCGACAGGCGCATGAACTCGCTCCAGCGAATGACCGGCGCATCCTTGGGAATCCGCTTGATCTTGCGGCCCTCGGTGAGCATGTACCCTGCGCGGACCGGGCGCGACAGGGCGTCCTTGACGGAGGCGATGATGATGTTGACGACCTTGGTGTTCTCACGGATCGACTCGAACTTGTTGTAGAACTGATCGAGGGTGATCGCGGTTACGCTTTCGGATTCGTTGAGATAGAATTCGATCTCCTTTTCGGCGGACAGCGGATGGATCATGTTGGCGATCGCGCCGATGAGATTGACCGCGTAGAACATATAGATCGCCTGCGGACAATTCGGCATCGCAATCGTGACCTTGTCGTTTTCGCGGACGCCGATCGTTTTGAGCGCTTTAGCACAGCGCTCGATCTCCTGCACCATCTGCCGATAGGTGGTTGACCGGCCCATAAAGTCAAATGCGATGTTGTCGGGATACCGCTCCGCAATATCAGCGATCTTATCGAACATCGATCCTTCAAAATAATCAAGATGCAGCGGCACCGAACCGAGATGCTCCGCCCATGGTGTTTTGGCTGTGATCATTTTCCCCTCCTTATTGATAGTCGAATCCGCTCGCCTCGCCGAGCGGCTTATCCAGCAGCTCCGGATGCGCAAAGATGTACTTGACCAGCCGCAGACTGCGCACAAAATAGAACCCGTCGCCGATCCGCTCATCGATCGTTGCGCCGAAATCGAGCACATCGCGAATCTGCTTCGTGCCGTCCGGCATGACCATTTCCTCCTTGTGCAGCGTACCGACCGTAATCATGATGCTGTTGGTGCCGTAGTTGTTCAGATGATGATACACCGCAGGCCCCTTAATGCTCCCGAGGTTGGACAGCAGCACCGTGCTGTAATTGGTATCGCCGTCCTTGAGCGCCTTGGGCACACGGCCCCAAAAGTCGAGCCAGCGCAGCACCTTGAAGACGAGCATCAGAAGCGGCCGCGGGATCTTGGCAAACGCATCCACCGTCGCGTCGATGCCGCCCGTGGAATGCGCGCTCTTGCGCGCCTCGCGCACGTCGCCGTAGATTTGGTGGCTGATCTCGTCGATCGTATCGGTATCCTTGGGCACGACCTGCATGAACGCCTCCTCCGCGTCGTCGGCAAAGCGCCGCTTGGCCATGAACGTTAAGCTGATCGAATCACGCTCGTAGATGCGTCTGCCCTGCACATAACGGTTCATCTTCGGCCGTTCCTTGATCATCCGCGCAACCGCGAGGACAAAGCAATGAAAGACGGTCGTTTTGTAGTTGTCGTGCTCGGCGTTCTTCTTTTCGATGAATTTTACCAGCTCCGTCGCATCGATCTTGTCTGCAAGATAGACCTCGCTCTCGGTCCTTTTGGGCATCAGATGCAGCATGATCGTCGTCAGGCCCGAAACATCCTTGATGTATCGCGCACCCGGTCGGTCTCCCCAAAATGTGCTCATGTTTTACTCCCCTTGTTTATTCCTTGGTTTCGCATCTCCAAAAACGAAGGCGTATGACGCAAACCAATAACATGTGCATCATACCACAAAGCGCAGAATTCGACAAGCCCGAATCGACAGGATTCGCGCGCTTGGGAACAGAAAAAGGGGCTGTTAAGAAAGGTATCAGGAGCCGTTTTCTCCGCTCGAAGCGTGT
>JAUMVL010000227.1 GCA_030530185.1 Clostridia bacterium
ACTTCCGGCCTCTTGAACCCCATTCAAGCACGCTACCAAACTGCGCTACACCCAGTCGGAACGAATGATATGATAGCATTCGTGTCCGTTTTTGTCAAGTAGTAAAAATCAAGGAGCCTGAAATGTAAGGGTTGGCTTATCCTGATTCGGCGTTGCCGTTGGGAACGGGATCACATCCTGTTTTTCCAGAAAATCTACCGTATCGTTTACCGTACCCTGGCAATGCAGCGAAACGTCATTGATCCATTTTGAGATCGGTCCATGCAAATAGCCAAAGCTGTTTAACGTATATAAAGCCAACGCCGCTAAAATCAATACAACAGTCAAAAAACCGATCAATCGAAGAAGAAACTTCATGCGGCGAACACTCCTTTCCGATGAATTTCTATCAGTATATCACGGATTTATAGAATTAATCCAAAACAAACTGTGAAATTTTCATGCACTCCGCCGATTCAATTGCTTTCTCAATCATCGGCTCGAAATCTACGAGCGCTTCGCTTGCACGCAGCTGCTCCACCTTCGGTCGCGTAACCGGGTGCTGCGGCACGAACACGGTGCAGCAATCCTCGTACGGTTGAATTGATGTATCGAACGTGCCGATCTGTTGTGCCCGCTCGATAATCTCCTCCTTGTCGAATCCGATGAGCGGGCGGAAAACCGGCAGCGTAACCGCGTCATCCGTACAGGCAAGGCTGTCCATGGTCTGGCTTGCGACCTGACCGATCGCTTCGCCGGTAATCAGCGCCTGCGCCCCGCAAGCATTCGCAATCCGTTCGGCAATCTTCATCATCAGCCGACGCATCAAAACGGTCGTTTCCGAGGATGGGCACTTTTCATAGATCGTCAGCTGGATGTCCGTAAACGAAACAAGATACAGGTCGATATCCCCTGCAAACTTTGCAACGATCTTCGTTAACTCGACAACCTTGTCCCGCGCCCGTTCACTCGTATATGGATAGCTGTAGAAATGCACTGCCGCGAGCGAAACACCGCGCTTTGCAATCATATATCCGGCAACGGGACTGTCGATCCCGCCGGAGATTAAAAGCATTGCTTTTCCGTTCGTTCCGACCGGCATTCCCCCAACGCCCCGCAATTCCTTTGTAAATAGGAATGCGCTCGACTGACGAACCTCAACGGTCACTTTCAGTTTCGGATGATGTACGTCTACGGTCAGGTTCGGATACGCTTCCAAAAGAACATGCCCGAGTTCTCTGCAAAGCTGTTCCGAGGTCATTCCGAAACGCTTGTCGGAACGCTTCGCAAAGCATTTAAAGGTTGTCGGCTTGTCCACATCCGCGGCGACCAAATCGGTTGCTGCTTTTTGGATCGTCTCCCAATCCTTTTCCACGCAAAGCGCGGGGCTGACGGAATGCACGCCAAATACCGCGCAGATTTTTTTTGCAGCTTCCTCCAGCCGATCTTCCGGCACATCATAGACGAATACGCGTCCCTGTTCCCGCTCAATACGCGCCGGAATCGGATGAACGGCCTGCTTCATCCGATCCACGAGCATGCGTTCAAAGTATGGACGGTTCAATCCTTTGAGATGGATTTCCGCATAACGAACCAATAACACCTTTTTCATACTTATCTCCTCTTATATCTTCTTAAAAAACGAACCTGCTGGGAAATTGCATCCGCTGCAATATCGGCTTCCTCAACCGTATTCATCGGCGAAAAACTGAACCGGATTGCTCCTTCCTGCCTGGCCCCGGTAATACCGACCGCAGTCAGGATTCGATTCTTGCCGATCTTTTTTGCCGAGCACGCCGAACCGGTCGAAACGAGGATTTCCTTCTGCTCCAGCGCATGAAGAAGCACTTCTCCGCGCACCCCGACAAACGACAGATTCAAGATATGCATCGCACCCGCTTTTGGCGAGGGTCCGTTTAAAACCACGTCGGGAAGCGTCATCAAATTCGAATACAGCCGTTCCTTAACCATTCGGATGTTCTGATGCCATGCGGTGCTGTTCTCGCGATACAGGCGCATTGCGGTATCCATGCCTAAAATTGCCGGCACATTGGTTGTTCCGGAGCGGAAACCGCGCTCCTGTCCCCCGCCGATCTGTCCACCGGCATTTCGAACACCGTTTCGAACATATAAGAAGCCAACCCCCTTCGGCGCATGGAATTTATGTGCCGATACGGAATACAGATCGCACGGAAGCCGCATAACATCCGTTTTCAAAAATGCCTGCACCCCGTCCGAATGAAATACCGCATTCGGCGCGTACTTTCGCACCTGATCGGCGATTTGCCTGAGGTCGTTTACGCTGCCAAGCTCGTTGTTGACATGCATGATGCTCACCAGAGCCGTCTGCTCATTCAACACTTCCGAAAGCCGGTTGATATTTACGGTACCGTCTTCGTTCAGCGGCGCATATACCACTTCGGCCTGATACTGCTTTGCAGCGGCAAGAATCGTTTCATAGATCGAAGCATGTTCTACCATCGTTGTAACGATGCGCGCTTTTCCGCGGATCTGACGAAGCGTCCCGAAAATTGCAATGTTGTTGGATTCGGTCCCGCCGGACGTGAAATAGATTTCCTCCGGCCGAACCGAAAGGCATGCCGCCGCATAGCTCCTTGCGGCATTCACTTCCTTTTCCATATCATAGGCGGCGCTGTATGCTGCCGAGGGATTAAAGTACCCTTCCGTCATGGCATGGTATGCACGTGCTGCCGATTGCTCCCAAACCTGTGTTGTCGCGCTATTGTCGAAATAGATCATAAAGAACCATCCTGAATCGATTTTTATCTTATACTATGCAGAAAAACGAAATTACGCATCCTTTTATATCACACTTTCCATTCTTTGACAAGGAATCATCACAGAAATCGCGTAAATTGTTTACATATTCGTCATGCATCTGCAAAAAAATTA
>JAUMVL010000228.1:0-2576 GCA_030530185.1 Clostridia bacterium
TTGTCCGCGGAATGCCTGGCAAAAAGCGTTACGAACAGCGCCGGAAACGATTCAAACGGGTAGAGGACGGTTGCCTGCAGCCATTCAAACAGCATTTCCGAACCGGGCAGCTTTGCCTTGCGATTTCCAAACAGTGTATAGACAAAGTATGCATAAGCCGCTAACGTCAGAAGAAAGTAGGGATAGTAAGGAGATTCATCGGAGAAACCGTTTTGCAGAGGGTAGCTGGCAGCAATCAGCCCAAAGATCATCGACAAAACGGCATCCGCTTTCGGCTTTGCGCCGATCAGCAGCCCATATGCAGCCGTTCCGCCAAACAGCAGCACGGCAAACAGCAGTGTTCCAAGCGGCAGGCTGATAAGCGGGATCATCCCGAGAAATTGATACGCCATCAGAACGGAAAACAATGCGAATAAAATGCGCATAACCGTAGTTCGAATAGGCGTAGGCGATGGTATCGTGTTTTGTAAAATGGGTTCTTCCATCTTATTCTGTATCCTCCTCATATCGCAGAATATCCTGCACATCACAGTTTAGGGCACGACAGATCGCATTGAGCGTGGAAAAGCGAACCGCCTTGGCCTTATTGTTTTTCAAAATCGACAGATTGGCGAGCGTAATGCCGACACGCTCGCTGAGTTCGTTCAGGGACATTTTGCGTCGCGCCATCATAATATCCAAATCCACAATAATCATAAGCGCACCTCAGATTGTACCGTCGTTCTCTTCCTTGATCGCGGTTCCCTCTTCAATTACGTTTTTGACAACGCGGAGGACAGCGCCGAGAAAGAAGCCGATAAACGTCAGACAGAGCATGGAAAGCAGCCGCAGAAAGATACAAAGCGGGATCGCTGCGGCGCCTGCAAGGACCGATGCCCATGAGATCAGCCTTAGGTACTGCACGCTGCGATCGGTAAAGATGCTGCCTGTGCGCACGTTGTTCAGCAGCAGCACAAGACAGATGTCGGCAAAGAGCACAAGCGCAAGGATAACATATTCCAATAAGAAGGTCCAAAAGCGATACCGGCTCTGCACGTGCAAAAGTACACTGTCGGAATGAAGCGCTGAAAGGGAATTGTCGAATGCCAAGAGGATGCCGAGCGCAACGATTCCCAAAAAGGCAGCGGCACAGAATAGATACGACAATGTGACGGAAACCCGCCGATCAATGCGAAACATGTGAATTCTCCTTTGCTTTGATGCGCTTATTCTATCAGGAATTGCATTGAAAGTCAACATTAAATTATTGAAAAACAATAAATTATTCTTGAGGAACAGGATGGTATTCGGAACAAAAAGAAAAACGATGCCGATGCATACTTGCGGAATGACGTTCATAGATTGAGTTGAGAAATATGAACGGCGGGAGGACAACATGGACAAAACGCGTCTATATTCGGATATTGCAAAACGTACGCAGGGAGATATTTACATCGGCGTCGTAGGGCCGGTGCGCACCGGTAAATCGACCTTTATCAAACGGTTTTCGGAACTGTTGATGCTGCCGCATATCGAAAACGAATTTGTCCGGCAGCGCGTGATCGACGAACTGCCGCAGAGCGGCGCCGGGCGGTCAGTCATGACCACGCAGCCGCGCTTTGTGCCGAATGAGGCAGTGGAGATTGCACTGGACGAGAACGTGACGTGCTCCGTTCGACTTGTTGACTGCGTTGGATATTTGGTGCCGGATGCAGTCGGTGCAACGGAGAACGGCGAAACGAGAATGGTTACGACGCCGTGGTTCGATCATGATATTCCGTTTTCAGAGGCGGCGGCGATCGGCACGCGCAAGGTGATTGCCGAGCATGCTACGGTCGGCATTTTGGTTACAACCGACGGAACAATCACCGATTTGCCGCGTGAAACCTATTTGCAGGCGGAGGAGCAGGCCATCCGCGAGGTGCAGGCGACCGGGAAACCGTATGTGATTGTCGTTAATTCTGCCGATCCGAACGGCGATGCGGCGGTTGAAACGGCGGAATACATTCGGACGACGTTCGGTGTGGAGCCGATGGTGCTGAATCTGTTGCAGCTTTCGGAAAAGACGCTGAATGATCTGTTGACGGAGATGCTCTATGCATTCCCCCTGAAGCTGATCAACATTACACTGCCATCCTATATGCGCGCACTGCCGCCGACACATCCGCTTCTGAAAAGTGTTTTGGATCCGTTGAAAGAGACGCTGGCAACGGTTCACTCGGTACGGGACTGCGTGCGTGTGACGGAGTGTCTGTCGACGCCGGAACACTTCAAACCGGCGCTGATGGAAAGCCTTTCGCTCGGCGACGGTACCGCGGTCATTGCGCTTCGGCCGGAGGAGGGCGTATTCTATTCGGTTCTGACGGAGGCCTGCGGCTGTGAGATCCACGACGACTATGAATTGATTGCCGCAATCTCCGACTTTGTTGCGGCAAAGAAGGCATACGATCGGATTTCCGATGCTTTGGACAAAGCAAAGCAAACCGGTTACGGCATTGTTCCGCCCGAGCCGTCGGAGATGGAGCTGTTGGATCCGGAGATCGTTCGACAGGGAAGCAAGTTCGGCGTCAAGCTGCATGCAAAGGCAAGCGGACTGC
>JAUMVL010000228.1:2615-2874 GCA_030530185.1 Clostridia bacterium
AACAGCAAAGCTAAGCGATTCTGCGTTAATTAAATGATACGTTCGAGGGCGATCCGACGGCAATCTGGAATACAAACCTGTTTGGGAAATCTCTGTATGATCTCGTTTTAGAGGGGATGCGCGGCAAGGTCAACGGAATGAACGACGATGTGCAGCAGCAGATGCAGGGCGCGATCCAGCAGATCGTCAACAGCAATTGCAACGGCTTGGTATGCATCATGCTGTAAGATTTTTCACAAAATAAGGCTCATCACGAGCC
>JAUMVL010000229.1 GCA_030530185.1 Clostridia bacterium
GTCGGCGAGGGCGTCGGCGTCGGTTCCGGTGTCGGCGTCTCCGTCGGCGCCGGTGTCGGAACAAAGTTGCTCAACAGCTCCCGTGGAATGTTCTCCAAAAAGTCATTCTTTTGCACATCTTCTCCGACGGTCGAGGAATACAAGCCGTATTTCCGGCAGTCCCAACGATTGGAACGCAGCTGCTTCAGCCAATCGGATCGCTGCGATTTGTGGAACGCATACGCCTCCTGCGCAACCTCGAACGCAGTCATGCCGTTATGCGATTGCAGCGGCGTATCAAAATCCATCACGATCGGGTTCTCTTTGTACAAATGCACGTAGAACTTTTTGACCTCCCACGTGCCGTATTTCTTTGCCGAGTCCAAAAATGCCTTCGGGTCTGACGCACTCGCGACTGCATGGCAGGTCTCGCGGCTGACAAGCTTATGCCCCGGGTTGCCGTATTCGCCGTTCAAGTCATGCGTGATCACAACCTCCGGCTTGTACTTGCGAATCTGCTCCGTGATCTTGCGATGAAACTCCAGCCGATGCTCGTCCGTTATTTGGAAGAACGTAGGCAGCGTGCGCATGCCGCTGTACCACAGTCCGTCCAGCGCCTCACCGTGGCGATCCAGCTCAGGCACATAGCAGTAAACAACCTGCACCGCATTGCCGCGCTCGGCTGCATACGTCGGGATGATGCCGCCCATCATAACAAGTTCATCGTCAGAATGTGCCACGACCAGCATGATGTCGCATTTTTCGGGTGCGGGCTCCCATCGCTGTAGATTCTCGGGGATCCGATCCTTCGCATAAACCTGCCATTCCGTCATTCGGCACGGACTTTCCACCGTCAGCCGAATGCCGTACGCCCCTTCGGGAACATCGAGATATCCGCGATCGCCCTCATTCGTTCGTTCAACCGCCAAAAGCGTGTTTCCCTCCGCGTCAAGGAATGCGAACGTACACCGTTGCGGCGGCTTGGTCCACTCCCACCAAATCAGTCCAACGTTCTGCGCATCCGTCCAGCGGATTGTGCCGGTTGCACCGGATTTCAAATCAACGCCGGTTTTCCAGTTGCTGTCATACAGTCTGTTCGGATAATTGCAAAACCCCTTCCAGTCCAGCGTGCAATCACGGTTGATCGGCTGAAACGCCTCGTCGGCAAACGTTACGGACACTGCGCCAAGCAAGAGCAGTGCAAACACCGCGCAAAACACGCGGTTCCAAATCGGTTTCATACTTGCCCCTTCCAAACCCTGACGGTTTCGGTCTTCGCCCCAAAACCAGACAGATTGTATTTTAAATCCCTGCAATCATTCGTATCATACTGTGTTTTATCACAAATTGCAAGTCCAGGTTATCCTTTGCGAAAAAATGTTTTTTATGAGGGAATGTTGATCTGATACTTGTTATCCTTCCGCTGCTGTGCTATCATACGGATGATAAAAACACAAGCTCGACAGGGCGGAAAGGGAAAAGAATGAAAAAGAATCTGGGTGTGGTACAGGCGGTCTACCCGATGCCGGTTTTGATGGTTGCGGCTTACGACGAGAACGAAACGGTCAACGTCATGAATGCGGCGTGGGGTATGATCTGCAACGAGGATCGGATCGCGCTGTTCATCGATGAGGATCATAAAACGACGCAGAACCTGCTGAAAACGAAGGCCTTTACGGTCAGCATCGCCGACAAAGCGCATATGGATGTTGCCGACTTCTTCGGAATTGCCACCGGCAACAAGATGCCTGACAAATTTGCACGCACAGGTTATCATGCGACCAAGAGTACGTTTGTAAACGCGCCCGTCATCGACGAATTCCCGGTTGTGATGGAATGCGAGCTCGCCGAGGTCGTTGAGACGGAAAGCTTCTATTGCATCGTCGGAAAGATCCTCAACACCGCCGCTGAAGAACGCGTCCTCTCGGATCAGGGCAAAGTCGACCCCGCCAAGCTTGAAGCGCTGATTTTCGATCAGTTTGCGCATGGGTACTATGTCTCCGGCGAAAAGGTCGGCAAAGCATGGAATGCAGGCGCCAAGCTGATGAAATAAGTCGCCGAAAGCAGAAATCATTGCAACGAACCCGTCGTTCCATCCGACGGGTTATTTTTTTGCGGAGCGGTAGCAAAAAGTCATTGCATCTGCTATACTGTTTTCATCAGGAGGTGATTGCCATGAACATTACTGTCTATCTGGGAGCCGGCGAGGGCAACGATCCCGATCTGAAGGAAGCCGTACGGGCACTCGGCACCTGGATTGGTCAGAACGGCCATGCGCTCATCTACGGAGGATCAAAATCCGGTCTGATGGGCATACTTGCCGAAAGCGTTCTTTCGGCCGGCGGCAGAGTGACCGGCGTCGAACCGCGTTTTTTCGTCGAAGCAGGCTTCGTCTACGATGCAATCACGAAACTGATCGTAACCGAAGATATGTCCGAACGCAAGGCAAAGATGATCGAGCTCGGCGAAGCGTTTATTGCCTTCCCCGGTGGGACAGGCACTCTGGAAGAAATTGCCGAGGTCATGTCGAAGGTTTCCTTAAAGCAGCTGCATGCGCCGTGCATTCTCTACAACCTCAATGGTTACTATGAAGGATTGAAAACCCTGCTTCGGCACATGATCGAATCCGGCCTCTCCTCTGCCGAACGCCAGACCGGGATTCACTTTGCAGACAGTCTCGCAGAGATTACAGAGATGCTCTCCTAAAGTATAAAAAAAATGACGCGGACTGGCTGAATCCATCCGCGCCGTAATGCGGCAGCGGGGGTATCCATCGCCGCAGGAAGAGACGCAAAACCACCCGACAAGCGGGTGGTTTTGCTTTACTGTGCATAAAAAGAACAGAGACACTCGAAAGAGTGTCTCTGAATGGATCCCGGCAGCTGCCTATCTTC
>JAUMVL010000230.1 GCA_030530185.1 Clostridia bacterium
CGGGCGGGACACGGCGAATTCAAAGCCCTGACGCCGCAACTGCTCGATCAGACTCGAAAGATGCAGCTCGCCTCTGCCGGAAACGCGGAACGAATCGGTCGTATCGGTTTCCTCGACGCGCATGGAAACGTTCGTCTTGACCTCGTTGAACAGACGGTCACGCAAGTTCCGGCTCGTGACATACTTGCCTTCCTTGCCGGCAAACGGACTGTCGTTGACCAAAAACAGCATGCTCACCGTCGGCTCGTCGATCTTAACGAACGGCATCGGCTCGACCAGCGCCGGGTCACACGCGGTTTCACCGACATTCAGATCTTCAACGCCTGCGACACAGACGATGTCGCCCGCATACGCCGTCTCAACTTCGACACGCTGCAAGCCCTCGAAATTATAGAGCCGTGTAATCTTCGTTTCGCGTGTGCGGTTCTCCTGCCCGCCGCAGAGCACGATCGACTGACCGCGCTTTGCGGTGCCGCGCTCAATGCGGCCGATACCGATCTTGCCGACGTATTCGTCGTAGTCGATCGTCGAGAACAGGATCTGCAGCGGCGCTTCGACGTCCTGATTCGGCGCCGGAATCTCCTTTAGGATCGTATCGAACACAGCCTGCATGTTGTTTTCCATCTCGTCCGGCTCGTAGCCGGACTGACCGTTGCGCGCGGAAGCATAGACGATTGGGAAATCCAACTGCTCATCGGACGCGCCAAGCTCGATGAATAGCTCCAAAGCCTCATCCACAACCTCGTACGGGCGCGCCTCGGGGCGATCGACCTTGTTGACCACGACGACGCACTTCTTGTTCAGTTCGAGCGCCTTGCGCAGCACGAAACGTGTCTGCGGCATGCAGCCCTCGAACGCGTCAATCAGCAGCAGAACGCCGTCCACCATCTGCAGGATCCGCTCGACCTCGCCGCCGAAATCTGCGTGACCCGGCGTATCAACGATGTTGATGCGCGTATCGCCGTAGATAACAGCCGTATTCTTCGACAGGATCGTGATGCCGCGCTCCCGTTCGAGATCGCCCGAGTCCATGATGCGCTCGGTGCCCTGCTCGCTGCGGCGCAGCGCGCCTGCGTCCCGCAAAAGCTGATCGACCAGCGTCGTCTTGCCGTGATCGACGTGTGCGATAATTGCAACATTGCGAATGTTCATAGAAAAGCCTCTTTTTTTCAAAAATAAATCGGAAGTATTATACACCGCGCCCCACGCCGTTGCAAGCAAAACGCCCCGAAACCGGGGCGTTTTTTCGAGGTTTTTACGCGTTTTTTGCGGTTAGGGAATCATACGGAGAATTGCTGCGGCGTCAAGCGCATTCACCCTGCCGTCGCCGTTGACATCGGCACGGGCAAGCTGTTTCTCGGTCAACGATTCGAGCCCGACCAGATACCGAATCACCAGCAGCGCATCCGCGCGCGTGATGCCGTTCTCTCCGTCCACGTCTCCCATCTGCGGCTGTGACGGATCTGGCGTAGCCGTCGGCTCCGGCGTCGGTTCAACCGTCGGTTCCTCAGTCGGTTCTTCCGTGGGGCCCGGCGTGGGCTCGGCGGTCGGCTCAACCGTCGGTTCCTCGGGTGTAGGTTCCGGCGTCGGTGCCTCGGTCGGTATCGGCGTAGGCTCCGGTTCCGGCCCTTCATATGTGAAGCTGAAATTCGCTGTGCAAGGGATTACCCGTCCGCCCGCGTCTTGTAAATCGGCTCCGCGATAGTAGAATTTCAAAATATCGACATACGAATATCCCCGCTTGGCCATTTCCTTTGCGCCGCGATGCGACAAGCCGACGCGGTGACCGCTGTTGATGCCGTAAAGAATCTTCCATTCCTGCGCACCGGTACGCACCGTAAACGCAACCTTGCCGGAGGCCTTGATGCCGGCGGCCGAATTCAGATCGGTAAGCGTGAATTTGCACATTGCCTGGCGATAGCCGCCCGCCTTGGTGCAGACATTCAGCGTAATGCTGCTCTCGGCATGCGGCGCAAGATCCTTCGGGTAACGGCTCGTTCCGTTAGGCTTGTCCGCATCATACACGCCCGAAAGCGCCACGACCTGCTCAATGCGTTCCACCGGCTCGCCGAGCGCTCCCTCTGCCAGAGAAAGGAAGTAATCATAGACCTTTCCGTCCATTGCGGATGGATTTGCGCCGTTGACGTTCAAAATGACATTTTTGCTGTTTGCCCCGAGATCGAACGGATCGTATCCGAAATAATATGCCCCTGCGTTGTCGCCGCCGCCCCAATGAATCTGCGGCGTAATGGCCTGTCCGCCGTTCGCCGTGCAGTAATAGGTCTTGACAAGGTTGCCCTGGTAGAGCAGCGTATTCTGCCAAACTTCATCCACGGCTGCAATCACATTCGTATCGCCGGCCTTGTACCCGTAATAGAGCTGTGACGTCGTCGTATCGTATACGTCAAACGATTTGGCCTTTCGTGCGTTGACCTCGACCAGCGCAAACCCCTTGGCGCAGACTGCCTCGGCCTTCAGCAGTTCCTCGTTCGAGCTGTTGGTAACCTCGCCGGACACAACGCCATACAGGTATTCGCGGATGCCGACGTCATTGATAACCTCCATCGTGCCGTCTGCATTGTGGAAGATCAGATCGCCGAGATACGTCAGCTTCGCGTTGTGGCCGGTATTCGTCAGCGTCAGATAGGCCGCATCCCGATCGGCCTCGGCACGCACGACGCGCACCGCAGTTTTGCTCGTAGCCAGTGTCTCCTTTTCGGAATGGGACACGGTGATCGTGCCGTTTTTGATCGACGCCGTCAGAGTGCCGCCCGTAAACGTCGTGTCGCCGACCGAGTACGTGCCGGTTACGGCAACCTCCACCTTGGAGGCGCCTTCCGTCCCGA
>JAUMVL010000231.1 GCA_030530185.1 Clostridia bacterium
TTCGGCTTCGGCCTGTTTACGGGCTTCCTCAAGCTTTTCACGGATCTTGGCCTCAATTTCGTCACAGACTTCCGGATTGTCCTTGAGGAAGGTACGTGCGTTTTCGCGTCCCTGCGCCATTCTCAGATCGCCGTAGGAGAACCAGGAACCAGACTTGATGATGATCTTCAGGTCGATTGCACGATCGAGAATGCTGCCTTCCTTGGAAATTCCTTCGCCGAAGAGCATATCAAATTCGGCAATACGGAACGGCGGAGCAACCTTGTTTTTGACCACTTAGACGCGGGTCCGGTTGCCGACGACATCGTTGCCGTTCTTCAGCGTATCGATCTTGCGCACGTCGAGACGGATGGAGGCATAGAACTTCAGCGCACGGCCGCCGGTTGTCGTTTCGGGGTTGCCGAACATGACGCCGACCTTTTCACGCAGCTGGTTGATAAAGATGATAACGGTGTTGGACTTGGAAACGGCGCCGGTCAGTTTCCGCAGCGCCTGTGACATCAGCCTTGCTTGCAGGCCGACGTGTGCATCGCCCATATCGCCTTCGATTTCCGCTTTCGGAACGAGCGCGGCAACGGAGTCGACCACGATGATATCCATTGCGCCGGAACGGACAAGCGCTTCCGTAATGTCGAGCGCCTGCTCACCGTTGTCCGGCTGCGAGACGTACAGATCGTCCACTTTTACGCCGAGGTTGGCCGCATAGATCGGATCCAAAGCGTGTTCAGCGTCGATGAAGGCGGCAAGCCCGCCCATTTTTTGCGCTTGTGCAATGATGTGCAGCGCAATCGTTGTTTTACCGGTGGACTCAGGTCCATAGATTTCGATGATTCTTCCGCGGGGAACACCGCCGACGCCGAGCGCAATGTCGAGGTCAATACATCCGGTCGGGATCACGGAGACCGCCACCTTCGGAGCGTCGCCCAGTTTCATGACCGCGCCCTTGCCGAATTGTTTTTCAATCTGGCTTAACGCAATCTCCAATGCTTTTTCTTTTTCCAACATGACTCTAAATCCTTTCTTCCCAAATCAGGTCATAACGCTCCTTGGCGGAACAATGGTATTATAACACGAAATTATCAGTAAGTACAGACTTTTCTGCGCAAAAGATCCAAAATGTGCAGCACGGCGATCTGCCGGATCTTTGTCCGGTCTCCGTTTAACTGGAGCCTTTTTACGATCGTTTCCGCTTCGCTTGCATAGGAAACATATACCGTTCCGACCGGCGTGTCCGGCGTACCGCCGTCCGGGCCTGCAATGCCCGTTGTAGCAAGCGCATAGGTCGTACCGGCACGCTTTCGCAGCCCTTCGGCCATTTCGCGGGCGCACTCTTCGGAGACAGGACCGACCGTATCCAATGTTTCCTTGGAAACGCCGAGACGCCGCATCTTTGCATCGTTGGCATAGGTGACCGCGCCTTCGATAAAGTATGCGGAGCTTCCCGACAGATCGACAAATGCGCTGGAAAGCAGCCCGCCCGTACAGCTTTCGGCACCGGCAAGCGTTTCACCGCGGGCAAGCAGCGCTTTGTGGCAGACGACCGGCAGCGGTTCACCGCAATCGGAATAGATCAGATCGCCGAGACGCTCGCGGATCGTTCGGATCATCGGAAGGACAAGCGCTTCACCTTCGGCTTCGGTCTGGCACTGCGCCGTGATACGCAAAGTGACTTCGCCGGTTTTGGCATAAGGGGCGATTGTCGGATTGGTTTGCGCCTTGATCAGATCGTCAAGCAGATAGGTTACGTCGCTTTCGCCCTTGCCAAAGATCCGAAGCTCTCTGGAATACAGCTTATGCCCGCTCTTCTGAAGCAGATAGGGCAGTGCATGATCGCGGAACATCGGAATCAGCTCGCGCGGAGGCCCGGGCAGCAGAATCGCAGCCTTGCCGTTCTGCTCCATAATGCAGCCCGGCGCGGTCCCGTTCGGATTCGGCAGAATGATAGAAGGGCGGGGGAACATGGCCTGTTTTTGATTGTTTGGCGCGGCAGTGCGTCCGGTCTTTGCAAAGTAGGCCGTGATTCGATCCCATTCTTCGGGATAGAGCTCCAACTTCAAGCCAAGCGTTTCGGCAACGGTTTCCTTGGTCAGATCGTCATCGGTTGGGCCAAGTCCGCCGGAAAAAATGACAATGTCGGCACGGGAAAAAGCTGTTTTGACAGCCTCTGTCAGTCGCTGCGGATTGTCTCCGACGACGATCTGATGATACATGTCGATCCCGGTCGGAGCAAGCTGTTCGGCAATGTATTTGGCGTTGGTGTTCGTGACCTGGCCCATCAAAAGCTCGGTTCCGACGCAGATCAGTTCAGCAATCATGGAAATCAATCACTCCTTTGTTTTTGACAATATACTGTACGCAGGAAACCACGGACAACACGACCGTGATCCAGACGATGACGGTCCAGAATGTGTCGAAGTACGGTTGCAGAAGCGAGAACGGCCATGCAAGTCCAAGCAACAGCGCGGTGAGAAACACCATCTGCAATACCGTTTTGATTTTTCCGAGAAGATCAGCGGCAATTACAACGCCTTTGCGCGCGGCAAGCATTCGAAACCCGGAGATAACAAATTCACGGGCGATAAACAGAATCGTTGCAATCGGATGCAGCTTGTTCAGATAGGTCAGCATAATCATTGCCGAACAGGTCAGCAGCTTATCGGCAATCGGGTCCATAAACTTCCCGAAATCCGTAATCAAATGGTGCTTTCTGGCAATCTGACCATCGAGCGTATCGGTGATGCTTGCGCCGACAAATACAAGCGCCCCAATCCATGCTGCAAGAGACATCGGAAATCCAACCCACTCGGGCAAAAGCAGGACGACAACCAAAATGGGAACGAGA
>JAUMVL010000232.1 GCA_030530185.1 Clostridia bacterium
ACTATTTTATTTGGAGGTGTGTTTTCATCGCTACGCAGGAAATGCAGATCAACGAGGAAATTCGTGATCCCGAGGTTCGCGTCATTGACGAGAACGGTCAGCAGCTCGGCATTATGGACGTTCGCGCCGCGCAGCGTCTTGCCGATGAACGTGAACTCGATCTTGTAAAGGTCTCCACCAATACGCCCCCGACCTGCAAACTCATGGATTACAGCAAGTATCGCTATGACATGATGAAGCGGGAAAAGGAGCAGAAGAAGAATCAAAAGATCATCGAGATCAAAGAGATTCGCCTCTCCGCCACGATCGACGTCCACGATATGGAAGTCAAAGCAAAGCAGTGCACAAAATTCCTTGCCGACGGCAACAAGGTGAAGGTCACGATCCGCTTCCGCGGCAGACAGATCACCAAGGGCGAAATGGGCGAAGACGTCATGGCGTCATTCTTCGAAATGCTGGACGGCAAAGCGACCATGGAGCGCGCTCCCAAGCAAGAGGGCAGAAACATGTTTATGGTGCTTGCACCGAAGAACTGAATTTTATTAGGAGGAATCAACCATGCCGAAGATCAAAACGCATCGCGGCGCAGCCAAGCGTTTTAACGTGACCAAGTCCGGTAAAATCAAGCGCGCCAAGGCTTACAAGAGCCACATTCTCACCAAGAAGACGACCAAGAGACTCCGCGGTCTCCGCCAGACCGGCTACATTGCCGAGTGCGAGCAGAAGAAAGTCCGCGAGCTGATCCCGTATAAATAAGGAGGAATGAACCATGGCAAGAATTAAGAGAGCAGTCAACGCCGTTAAGAAGCGCCGTAAAGTCCTCCGTGCAGCCAAGGGCTACTGGGGAGCCAAGAGCAAGCAGTACCGGGCCGCATCCGAGCAGGTTATGAAGTCGATGGCCTATGCATTCGTCGGCCGCAAGAACAAGAAGCGCGAATATCGTCGCCTCTGGATTGCCCGTATCAATGCAGGCGCCCGTCTGAACGGAACGACCTACAGCCGTTTGATCAACGGTCTGAAGCTCGCCAACGTCGACATCAACCGTAAGGTTCTGGCCGATCTCGCGATCACCGACGCGAATGCGTTTGCAAACCTCTGCGAAATCGCAAAGGCTGCTCGCAACTGAATTTAACAGGAAAACACCCGAAGCGGTTGCTTCGGGTGTTTTTGCATGCAATCAATCTTCCAGCAGATTCAGATTCTTTCGTTCCGCAACGACCAGAATTCGCATACCCGCGGTCAGCGGCATGGCAGGATCGATGCCGGCTTTCAACGCGCCCGTTTCATCACGAATCGCAAGGACGTTGATCTGGTAACGGTTCCGCAGGCGAAGCTCGCTCAGCGACTTTCCGATCCAGCTCTTTTTGGGGACCATGCTGATCACGCTCAGGTCGTCGCCGAGACTGAAATAGTCGAGGAAATTCGAGGAAAGAATTTTGCGGGCCGTCTGCACGGCGCTTTCCTTTTCGGGATAGATGATCTCATCCGCGCCGACGCGGAGCAGAATTTCGCCCATGCGTTCGGAAGCCGCTTTTGCAATGACCCGTTTGACGCCGAGCTCCTTGGCAACCATTACGCACATAATGCTTGCTTCGAGACTGCTCCCCATGGAAACGATCACCAGGTCCATGTCGGACAGCCCGATTTTTTTGATCGATTCCGGGTCGGTCAGGTCGTCAGCGACAGCGTCGCTGACGAGCCCGGCAAATTGATTCACAAGCCGCTCATCCATATCGACGATCAGCACATCCGCACCGCTTGCACTAAGCTCCTCCGTCAGAAACTGACCGAATCGGCCCAATCCCAAAATGGCAATTTTTTTGTCCATCACAGCCTCCTTATCCGACAAAATAGCGACCGTTTGCGTGCTTGATCCCGTTTTCCGATCCTTCGCTGGATTCAAAGAACAACGCAATCGAAATCGGCCCGATGCGACCGAGATACATACAGATGATGATGAGAATTCGCCCAAGGGGGGAGAGCGTCGAGGTAATCCCGCGGGACAGACCGACGGTTGCGGTCGCGCTGAACACCTCGAACATTCCGTCCGCCATCGGGATTCCGTCCGCGGCAAGCAGCGCCGCGCTCATGATCAGCGTGACAATCAAGCTGAACCCAATGATGGCTGCGGACTTGCGGATCAGCGCCTCGGAAACGCGTCGCCGGAGCAGGACCGTTTCACCGCGGTTGCGGATATAGGAATGCGCGCTGGCAACCAGGAGGAAGAACGTCACAGTCTTCACGCCGCCGGCTGTGCCCATCGGGGAACCGCCGATGAACATATAGATGCAGCCGAGCAGCACAGAGGAATCCGTAAGCCCCGCCTGCGGAATGGCAGCAAACCCTGCGGTGCGGAAGGTGACCGACTGAAACAAGCTGTGCAGCACCTTTTTCCGAATCGGCATCGGACCGATCGTTTGGGGGTTGCTCCACTCGAACAGCAGGATCATGGCCGCGCCGGAAAAGATCAAGCCCGCCGTCAGCCAAAGCACCAACTTTGTATGCTCCGAGAGGCGGCTCGGCGTCTTCCGGTTCTGAATCCGTTCACGCATATGGCGGGACAGATCCAGCCAAACGATGAACCCAAGACCGCCGAGGACGATCAGAAGCATCGTCACAAAGAGAATCCAGGAATTGTTTGCATAGGGGAGCAGACTGTCGGGACCGAGGATATCGATTCCGGCGTTGCAGAATGCCGAAACCGCATGAAAGATGGAATACCAAAGCCCGGTGCCCCAGCCGTATTGCGGAACGAAGACAAACGCATAGAGGAGCGCG
>JAUMVL010000233.1 GCA_030530185.1 Clostridia bacterium
CTTGCTGCCGATCCGGAACGTATCGGAACATTCGAGGTTCCAAAAGACGCCCGTTTGGTCGGTGAAGATGATCCCGTCATAGGTCGCGTTCGCAAGATCGCCGGAGAGCGTGTATTTCAGGATGCGCGCCTTGTTGCTTTGCGAAGCGGTTACGGTCAGCGTGATCGTGTCGGTCGCGGCGTCGTAGTACGCCTGCGGGTCGCGGAAGTCGTTCTTTTGTCCGAGCTCCGCGGGCGGGACGATCTCCCAGTCGGAAACCTTTTCAAATGCGGTCGGCGTGCTGCCCTTGGCGACAAGGATCTTCTCCTTGAACTCATACGCGTCGGAGAACGCATGACCGGTATAGAACAGATAGTAGGTATCCCGAACCTTGACGACCGAACCGGTGCCGATCCAGCCGTCCTGTCCGCCGCTGCGCGAAGCTTCAAGCACGACCGCATCC
This sequence comes from Clostridia bacterium, assembly GCA_030530185.1. Taxonomy (GTDB): domain Bacteria; phylum Bacillota; class Clostridia; order Christensenellales; family CAG-138; genus UBA3792. The sequence continues at coordinate 443 of JAUMVL010000233.1, forward strand.
TGTTCGGCATAGGTCACAAAGTCCTTGGTCGTCGTCAGATAGATCGAGTGGTTATAGGAATCGCCACTCTCCTTGAGGTAGTAGATGTAATAGGTGCCGCCCTCGTAATACGGCATCGTGTCGCCGACATACCCCTGCACGCCGCCGTCCTTTTCGGGCAGGAAGAACGTGCGGTAGGTATAGGCGTCCTCCTGGCTGCCGGGGGTGCGAAGCGCGGCAAAGTCCGTCTCGTTTTCGGGATAGACGAACGCTTCGCCGTCGGCTGCCGTCGGCACGGCAGGCGTCTTGGGCGCGCAGCCGAGCAACATGCCGAAGATCAGCAGCAGCGCAAGCAGCGCCGATGCAAAACGATGTTTCATAAACTCCTCCGTAATAATCCGAGAAGGGGGACAGGAATCCCATCCCCCTTATGGTGCAAAGTTCTTACAGAACGCTTCTCTGATAGATCGCGATGCTCGTGAACTCGATCGTCACGCCGCCCAAAGCAGCGGTCGCTTCGGAACCGAACTGAAACAGCAGCTCGCAGCCCATGTCCATGATGAACGTGTCGGTCGTTTCAAACGTGAACGTCTGCTCCTCGGTCGTAAAGTCGATGCCCTCGGATACGCGCGGATCCCAACCGCCCTGCGGGTTCAGGAAGAAGCCGCACGAAACGGGCTTGTCGGCTTTGGCCTTGATCTCCACGACGAAGTAGCTGTCGGCGGGCAGCGTGATCGGGCAGATCAGCTTGTTGTGCCAGTCGACCGTGCCGCCGTCGTCGATGCGGTAGAACAGGGAGCCGTCCGCCGTCCAGATCGTGCCGACGCCATGCTCGTTGTCCTCATCGGTACCGTTGAAGGTTTCCCACGGATACGCTTCGCTGCCGTAGTATTCGGTGCCTTTGCCGATCGGGGCAAACGATTCGATGGTCTTGTTGGTTTCCTTGTCGCCGCCGACCTTGTTGAACACAAAGTTCGTGATCGTCAGCTTGTTCGCGGTCACGCCCTCGGAGGGGTTGCCGATCTGCATGCGGATCACCGGGTCGCTGACATTCGCTTCCGCGACGAAGGTGCCGGTCACGGTCACCGTTTCGCCTTCCGGAACGGACAGGCCGTTGAAGTTTGCGCGCGCTTCATGGTAGAGCGTCGCGCTCTCGAGAAGCGCCTCGCCGCCCTGCGCATGTTCGCCGGTCACATCGAAGCTGTAGTTGTACTTGGTGCCCTGCTCGATGACGATGCCCGGGAGTTCGAGGTTTGCCTTGATGCTCCAAACACCGCCCTCGGTCGGATATGCGGTGATGTCAAAGACCGCTGCGCCGTCCGCGAAGGAAACAGCCGCTTCCGCGCCGTCACCCGCTTCCACGAACGCGCCCGCGCCCGCAAAGTCCGCGGTGTAAACCGGCTCAAGCACTTCCTGACCGACGATCTCATAAAGCTCAACCTTGTCGATCGTGACCGCGAAGTTTTCGGGCGTGGTGTCCGCCGCGTTGTCGGGGTTCGGGGTGATCTTGCCGAGGTTCAGCATCAGCTCTGCGCTGCCGTCCTCGGGCGCGGTGAAGTTCATTTCGATCGCGCGCATGGTCTCGTCGATCCGCGCATTCCAAACGTCGCCGCCGAAGGTCTTCCAATCTTCAACGGTCTCGTCCTTTGCGATGAAGTGCGCATACGTCGGCGCCGTGGACTTTGCCCAGACTTTGATCTTGTAATCCGCGCCTCCCTTGACCGCAAATCCGCGCTTGACGAACCGGACTGCGCCGTCGCCGTCGCCGGGATTCTCGATGTCAAAGACGAATGCGCCGTCCTTCAGGGTGCCGGTCGCCTTCGCGCTCTCGCCGATGTCCGCTTCCCAGCCGTGCGCGTCGGTCGCTTCGACGGTCGCAAAATCGAACTGCTTCAAAAGCACCAGTTCGCCGGTCTTCTTCGTGACCGTCAGCGTGGCATACGCCTCCGCCGTTGCGCCCGCCTTGTCGGTGACGGAATACACAAGTTCATAGGAGCCTGCGTTTTCCGGGGTCGCCTTGCCGCCGACAAAGTTCAGCGACGGGGTCGATTCGACCATGATCATGGCGGTCAGATCGCCGTCCTCGGCATCGGTCGCGGAAATGCCCGCGAGCGCGTCAAACGACTGTCCCGCCTCAACTGCGCTGTCCGCGACACCGCTGATCGAGGGCTTTTGGTTCTCCCCGCTCGCGCTCGGCGCGGCGTTGCCGCCGCACGCGAACATCGAAACGAGCATCAAGAGGGACAACAGAATCGCTGCAAATTTCTTCATGGTTTTTATGCTCCTTATTTACCCAAATACCGATCATACGCTGCCTGATAGACATCCCGGATC
>JAUMVL010000234.1 GCA_030530185.1 Clostridia bacterium
GAGCTGACGCACAGCCTTACTGCGGCAATCGCCTGCGACATAGATGCCCGGCGTGACGGTTGTACATTGCTCGTCGGAATCAAAGTAGCCGTAGGAATTCAGCTTGGCGAGCGCTTTGAACGGCTCATTTTCGGGAATCAGACCAATCGCGACAAACAGGCCGTCGCACGCAATCTGCTGTTTTTGACCCGTTGTGCGGTCCTCGACTTCAACGCCGCACAGCGCATCGCCGTTTTTCAACAGACGGTTGATCTTCAGATTTGTGATTGCGCGCACATTCGGGCGCGACAGCAAAACGTCCTGCAAGCGCTGTTCGCCGGTGAGCTTTGGCAAGTCTTGCAGAACAATGACATCCCTGCACTTTTCCGCGAGCAGGATGGCTTCCTGCAACGCAGAATTTCCGCCGCCCGCAACGCACACGGTCTGTCCGGAATAAAAGTCTCCGTCACATACGGCACAGAAGGAGATGCCCTCGCCGACGAGCTCGGTTTCGCCCTCGAGTCCAAGCATGCGATGCTTGACGCCCGTTGCGAGTACGACCGTCAGCGCCTCATACCGGCCGCCCTCTTCGGTTTCAATAATCTTTCTGCCGTCTTCGTCACGCACGGAAACAACGCGTTCCAGCTCCACCTCCGCGCCCTGTGCCAGGATCTGCTCCAAAAAGCGGTCTGCAAACTCGTTGCCGCTCATCTGCAACGTGCCGGGATAGTTCTCGACCTTCGGGGAATGCGTGATCTGTCCGCCAAAGCCCGCCTTTTCAATGACCAAAACCGATTTGCCGTTGCGCAGCGCATACAGCGCAGCCGTCATGCCGGCGGGACCGCCGCCGACTACGATCATATCGTACATATAACCCTCCGTTACAATACGGGAGGGGACTTTGCCCCTCCCCTGCAAGTTCTGTTGTGTTATGCGCCCTTATGCAGCAGCCAGCCCTTGATGTCGGACACGCCGCGGTATTTTTCAAACGAGTCGCCGTTGACAAGAACCAGCGTCGGCGCCTGCTTGATACCGAATTTCTCGACCAGTTCCTTTTCCTCGTTCGCATTGAGCGCGGTGTAGGCGATCCCCGCTTTGTCCAGAAGTGCGGAAGCCAGCTTGCAATTCGGGCAGGTCGGCGTCTTAAACAGCAGCACGTTGGCATCCTTGCCCTCCGGCTCGCCCGTCATGACCGGCTCGACCGGCGCGCAGCAGGCGGGTTCGGCGGCAGCTTCGCGTGCAGCTTCCTCCATAGACGGAAGCACATCATCGACCGGCGCGGGATTCGGGCCGACATGGCGCAGCGTCGAGCGGCCGATGTTGTAGACCTTTCGATCCTTGAACTCCTGCGCTTTGCCGTCGTTCCAGTTCTGAACCGGACGATAATAACCGGTGATGCGGCTGTAAACCTCGGTCTTGTTGCCGCAGATCGGGCAGGTGTAGTGCTCCCCGGAGATATAGCCATGGTCCTTGCAAACCGAATACGTCGGGCTGATCGTGTAATACGGCAGCTTGTAGTTCTCTGCGATCTTGCGGACGAGATTTGCCGCAGCCTTCCAATCGGGCAGCTTTTCGCCGAGGAACGCGTGGAACACGGTGCCGGAGGTGTACAGCGTCTGAAGATCGTCCTGAATGTCGAGCGCCGAGAACACATCCTCGGTATAGCCGACCGGCAGGTGCGACGAGTTCGTGTAGTACGGCGTGCCGTTCATGTTCGCCGTGATGATATCCGGGAACTTTGCCTTGTCATGCTTGGCAAAGCGATAAGTCGTGGACTCGGCCGGCGTCGCTTCGAGGTTGTACAGGTCGCCGTAAAGCTCCTGATAGTCGGAGAGCCGCTCGCGCATGTGATTCAGCACCTCACGGGCAAACTTCTGCGTCTTGGGATGCGTGAGATCCGCACGGAGCCACTTTGCATTGAGGCCAACCTCGTTCATGCCGATCAGGCCGATCGTGGAAAAATGATTCGCAAACGTGCCGAGATACCGCTTCGTGTACGGATACAGGCCCGCGTCGAGCAGCTTGGTGATGACGGTACGCTTCGTTTTGAGGCTGCGCGCCGCGATATCCATCAGCTTATCGAGCCGCTCATAGAAATCCTTCTCGTCTGCGGCAAGATACGCAATGCGCGGGAGATTGATCGTGACCACGCCGACGGAACCCGTGGATTCGCCGGAGCCGAAGAAGCCACCGGACTTTTTGCGAAGCTCTCTCAGATCAAGGCGCAGACGGCAGCACATCGAACGGACATCGCTCGGCTCCATGTCGGAGTTGATGTAGTTCGAGAAATACGGCGTGCCGTACTTGGCAGTCATTTCAAAGAGCAGCTTATTGTTCTCGGTCTCGCTCCAGTCGAAGTCACGCGTGATCGAATACGTCGGGATCGGGTACTGGAAGCCGCGGCCATTGGCGTCGCCCTCGATCATGATCTCGATGAACGCCTTGTTGACCATGTCCATTTCCTTCTTGCAGTCGCCGTAGGTGAAATCCATCTCCTTGCCGCCGACGATTGCCGGAAGGTTCTCCAGATCGTTCGGAACCGTCCAATCGAGCGTAACGTTGCTAAACGGTGCCTGCGTGCCCCAGCGGGACGGTGTGTTGACGCCGTAGATGAACGACTGGATGCACTGCTTGACTTCCTTTTGCGTCAGGTGATCGACCTTGACAAACGGCGCGAGATACGTATCGAACGACGAAAACGCCTGTGCGCCCGCCCATTCGTTCTGCATGATGCCGAGGAAGTTGACCATCTGGTTGCACA
>JAUMVL010000235.1 GCA_030530185.1 Clostridia bacterium
GCAGCGGCTCTTTTCCGCAAACGCGGTTATGCGTTTTTCTTCACAGAGGGCGTGAACGCACCGACGATCAGTGCGACACAGGCGATTACGAGCGCGACAGCCGAGGTAACGGTTGCATAGAACACGCTCCAGCCGGTCATGTTCTGCGAGTTGTAGGAGAACAGACCTGCGATCATGAGGATCCGATCGAGGATCATCGTTCCGACGATTGCCATGAACAATGCGACGGCCGCAACGACGGCGATCGTGCTGATGAAATCATGGTTGCCGAACTTGGTCGGGGACCAGATCGCGACAAGTGCGAGCAGAATGCCGCAGACGCCCATCAGGGTCAGCGTGCCGGCGGTTTTCAGCGCATACGCGGTCGAAACGCCGTTGGAAGCGATCATTGCGATTACGCCGACGATGCCGGCAACTGCCGCAATCACATTCAGCCAAGAGCCGACGCTCAGCTTTTTCAGGAAGTTTGCCATATTACTTTGCCTCCTTTTTCTTGAGTTTCGCAACGACATAGAGGACTGCGAACAGAACCATCAGAGCGCCGAAGCCCCATTCTGCCGCCTGATAAGCGGTTCTCCAGAAGACGGGCAGCTTGACGACGCGGGTCGATGCATCGTAGCGGTTCATCAGGTTCGACTGGCTCATCGCAAACAGGATCTTGTGCACGGAGGCCTTGATCGCTTCCTGCGCCTTCAGGTCGCCCTTGAAGACTTCGGCGTTGACCACAGAACCGTCCACCTGATCGGCGAAGCGACCGCCGTCGAGCGTCGTGTTGGTGTAGAAGCCGGACATGCCGCGCGTATCGTAGCAGGTCGTACCGGAGGTGATGACCGCGCCGTAGATATCGAAGTCATCGTAAATATCGGTGACCGCGTAACCACGGAAGCCCCATTCCTTGGCAAGGATGTTGGTCATCAGACCGACGGATGCGGTGCACTCGACCGGACCGATCTTTGAGAAGGAGACCATCAAGCCGCGCATGCCCTGATCGAAGTCCTCGGTGTCGTACTTGGTGGCTTCGAATGCATACTGATAGGCACGGAGCTCGACCTCACGCGCACGCTGCTCGGTCATGTACGGAGCAACGCCGCTGCGGTTGGTTTCCTGGTCGTTGAACGCATAGTGCTTCGGAGCCGCGATCAGACCGTACTGCAATGCGCCGATCGCAAATTCCATTGCGGTAACGCCGGACAGGATCGGATCTTCGGAGTAATACTCGCCGTTACGGCCGTTGTAGGCGTGACGGTGCGTATTGAGGCCGGGGCCCCAGAGGATCGGGATGCCGCAGAACAGCGATTCTTCACCGACGAATGCGCCGAGCTTATAGCAGAGTTCGGGGTTGAACGTCGAAGCGGTCAGCGGGCTGTTGCCGAATACTTCGGGATGCCAGTTTCCGTTTGCATCGGTTTCCGGAATGTTCCACGGAGCGCCGGTGTCCTTGGATGCATTGAGCGAAACCGCAACACCGTTACCGGCGTTCTCGGTCATGTAGGTCTCGACGGTGCCGATCGTGGTTGCACCCGGAATCGACGGGCCGCCGTAGGTGGCGAGGTACTGCGCCTCTTCGAGCGTCATGTTATTGATGAGCTCCGTCCACTTTTCATCGTCGTAGTCAACGCCCCACATCTCATAGAACTTCGTGCCGTTGCCCTCTTCCCAGATGACGGAGGACGTATCGTCGGTCGTAGCGATCGTGTAGTACTTGCCGTTCAGCAGGTCGATAAGCTCCTGACTGGTCAGCGTCAGTTCATAGGTCTTGGGCCAAGTGCCTGCCCAGTCTGCACGGCTGAGGTAGGTGACTTCGCCGGGCTGGAACGCGTTCCAGTCGGAATACGGAAGCTGATTGGTGATCTTTTCACCGGTCTTGGAGATCGAGAATGCCGTGCGGCTGAGGAAGCTCTCGTCGATGTCCTTCTTGAACGCCATTGCCGCGTTGCCGGTCACATTCATGCCCTGGCCGACCATGATGTTGTTCAATGCGTCGTGCGCACCGTTGCCGACTGCAAACCAGTAAGCGCCCGGATCGACGACATAGCCGCCTTCGCCGTTGTTCAGGCTGCTGTCATACGATGCGATGTACTCGAGGTCGACCTTGACCGTGACGGTCTCGGATTCGCCGGGCTGCAGAACCTTGGTCTTTTCATAGTTCATCAGCTGGATAGCGCTCTTCTCGATGCCGCCCTGCGTGTAGGGAGCCTGTGCATAGATCTGCACCGGGGTCTTGCCGGCAACCTTGCCGGTGTTGGTGACCTTCACGTTGAACGTCGCCGTAGCTGTGACGGAACCGTTCTTATTCGTCTGCGCAGCAAAGATCGGATCGCCGTCGAACGCAAAGTCGAACGTCGTATAGCTTAGGCCATAGCCGAAGCCGTAGGCCACTTCTTCGTCATAGTTCCATGCACCGGTCGAAGCATACGCGCCGACGGTGGAATCCGCATTGCCCTGGCCCGCAACGGTGTCATAGTAACGCGTCTCATAGTAACGGTAGCCGACATAGATGCCTTCGGCTTCCGCGATATACCGACCGGTCTTGCCGCCGAACGTGCCGCCGCCGCGGACAATCAGCTCCGCCGCATTGGTGTAGCCGTGATCGCCCATGTTCTGCATCGCCGGTGCGCTCATGTTCTTGGCCGCGAAGATGTCAAAGAGTCCGCCGCTCGGACTGACCTTGCCGCAGAGGATATCCGCCACGCCGAGCA
>JAUMVL010000236.1 GCA_030530185.1 Clostridia bacterium
CGAGGGCGTGCCGGATACGCAGCATGCCAGAATGTGCACCGGCAACACACATGGCAGCCTGATCGAAATCAACGGAAATTACTACATCTTCTACCATCGGCATTCCAACCGCAAGCAGTCCTCGCGTCAGGCGTGCGCCGAACGCATCCGGTTCGAGAACGGCCGGTTCTATCAGGCGGAGATGACCTCCTGCGGCCTTAACGACGGCCCGCTTGCCGGCAAGGGCACCTACCCGAGCTACATTGCCTGCAACGTCTACGGCAAAACCGGCACGCGGTTTATGTCGATGATCAAGTACCGCAAAGGCAGCAACCCATTCCTGACCCAAAAGGGACGCGACCGCGAGGAAGGACCCGACCAGTATGTATCGAACTTCTGCACCGACTGCACGGTCGGCTTCAAGTATTTCGACCTGCGTGAAACCGAATCCCTTGCGATTACCCTGCAGGGCTATGGCAGGGGCTGCACGGTAACGGTGAAAAACAAGGAGCATGGCAATGTGATCTGCCGGATCCCGGTCGATACCGCGCTCGAGCCCAAGACGTTTACGGGCAAGCTGCCCAAGGGCCTCGGTGAAAAGGAAGCGCTGTACTTCTCCGTCGAGGGCAAGGGCGGCACGTTCGATTTCATTTCGTTCACGCTGGCATAAACACGATCGCTGCGGCATAGCGCTTCGTGATCGGATTTGCAATAGAAAACCAAAAGGAGAGATTGTATGGAAGCAAAGAAAAGTATCTTTGACAAGCTCCCCCCGAGCTTGATCAAAAAGAACAATGTTACGCTGATTCCCGAAGCAGCGATCGGCTATCTCGTCGGACCGACGCTTGCGCTGCTCGCAAACTCGGTGCTTGCGAACTACTTCAACAAGTACATGACCGACGTTCTGAAGGTCAACAGCTGGGCAAGCGCATTTTTCACCTGGCTGCCGGTGATCTCAGTCATTTTCGTCGTATTCGGCAACATCCTCGTCGGCCGTCTGATGGACAACATGAAGTCCAAGGCCGGCAAGGCAAGGCCGCTTCTGCTCGTCTCTGTGCCGATCAGTCTGCTTGCTTTGCTGTTCCTGTTCGTGTTCCCACCGTATAACGCGGCGAACACCGATTGGCACACCGGCATGCTGATTTGCATTGCGATCGGCTACAATCTCTGGTTTGCATTTGCATATCCAATGTACTATACGCCGCACGCGGGCCTGGTCAACCTGTCCACGCGCAACTCGAAGGATCGCTCACTGCTGGCAACGGCTTCCAACGCGACGGCGCTCGCAGCCATGGGCCTTTCGAGCATGATCCTCCCGTTCTTCCTCGATCTGCTGTTCGTTAAGGATATGAGCGGTGTCGGCGGCACGCCGGTTTTGAGCGAGCTGACCGGAAAAGTGGACTACTATCTCGATGCGCAGGGCGCGGTCATGTACGACGTGCAAGCATCCTACAACCACTGGAAGGTATTCGTCATTGCACTGATCGTCATCACGCTCATCGGCGTTATCGTCGAGTATTTCTTCACCCGTGAGCGCGTCACGGAGGAAACGCTGGCGGCCAAAACGCAGGAAACCAAAAAAGCGCTGTCGTTCGGCGAACAGGCCAAGATCTGCTTCAAGGATAAGTTCTGGATCATCATGATGGTGTTCTTCTTCCTGTATCAGTTCGGCGGCATGATCAAGAACGTCTCCCAGAATTACTTCTGCACCTCGATGTTCATGGACGCCGCAGGCAAATACACGATCACCTACGGCGGACAGCTGCAAGGCATTCTGGCCATCGTCGGCGCGATCCCGACCGCGGTCGGCATGGTCATTGCGCTTCCGCTGGCCAATAAGATCGGCAAGGGCAAGGCCATCATGCTCGGTGCAGCCCTTGCGGTGATCGGCGGCGTGATCGGTATGATCGCTCCGAAGAACTTCGTTATCGTTACGATTTCGTTCGTGATCAAGGCGCTCGGCTCCACGCCGGCGATGTATCTTTCCATGGCGCTTCTTGCCGACATTCTCGACCACCAGGAGGCTTTGAACGGCGTCCGTACCGACGGCTTCTCGATGATGATTTACGGCGCCATCATGGCCGGCATGACCGGCCTCACGACCGGCGTTCTGAACGCGGTCATCAGCGCAACCGGCTATGACGTCAACCTGCTGAATACCGACGCCGCGATGCTCGGCAAGGTGCAGGCCGCGATGCCGTGGGTCTTTATCGGCGGCGAGACGATCTGCTATCTCGTCATCGGGCTGACGTTCGTGCTGATGCTTGTTGAAAAGTACGGCAAGCTCGACCACAAGGCGATCGTGCAGGACCAGAAGGCCGCTGCCGAAGCCGAAGGCCGTGCATATATCTCCGCAGAGGAGAAGATCCGCCTCGAGGAAGGCGAGGAAGCGTATCAGGCCGAGCTGAAGAAGCAGGCCGACGCCGCTGCCGCCGAGCTGAAGAAGCTCGAAAAACTCTCCGCTGAACAGCGCAAGGCGCTTGCGGATAAGGAAGCTGCGTTGATTGCTGAGTACAACGAGCTCCGGAAAGCGAACGGCCGTACGCCGATCGAAGCATAAGGACAGGACAGAAAACCCGTGGGGATGCTATCATCCCCACGGGTTTTGTGTGTAAAAGTCAGTTATAGCAAGAGAAAAATACAAGGGCTGTTAAGAAAGGTATCAGGAGCCGTTTTCTCCGCTCGAAGCGTGTACTGAC
>JAUMVL010000012.1 GCA_030530185.1 Clostridia bacterium
GAACAGGCTCGCGTTGCCCTTGAATCCTTCGTCGATCGTGACGGTGCGGATACGCGGGTGCTTGCGGAACGCTTCGAGCGCCATTTCGCGCGTGATCTTCTTGCCGTCCTTGGCCGTGGCCAGCACGGTGATGATGTGGCCGTGGGTCACCGGCGTATGAACGAGGATGCCGGTCGCTTCGATGTGCGGCATGATCGTCATGAGGTCCACCGCCTGATGGGACGGCGCCTTGTCGATCTGCAGCGCATTGGTGAGTCCGCGATGGTAATCGCCCGGATCGGCCACGCGGCGGATGATCGTGATGGCAACCTTCTCGATCGGAATCACACGGTCGAGGCAGTCCACCGCACGGATCAAACCGGTGGTGTTGCAGCTCGTCAGCTTCAAATAATCCTTGCCGACGCCCTTTTCATAGTTCGCATAGCCGTGGAAGAATACATCCGCAACAGAGTTCTTCTCGCCGCCCTGGAAGATCGCTTTAACGCCGACCTTCTCATAGATGACCTTGTTCTTGGCGCCGACGCCGCCCGGAGCCGAGTCCAGCATGACGTCTACGCTGCTGCACAGCTCTTCGAACGAACCCGCAACCGGGATGTCCAGCTCGTCGAATGCCGCCTTGTCCGCGCCGTCAACGAGGTACAGGTTGTACTTCACGTTGTTCGCGCCGATCATGTCGTTTTCGCGCAGTGCACGGATCGACAGCGTGGGAGCGAGATCCGCAATACCGACCAGTTCCATATCGCCCTGCATGGCGACACCGTCAGCCAGACGCTGACCGATCGTGCCGTAACCGGCTACACCTACTCTGATTTTTGCCATAATGAAGAACTCCTTTATGAAAAATGATTTCAGATTTCGTCTACGCGAACCGGACGGTTCTCTTTGAGGGACTTGTTGCACGCCAAAGCGAGCTTGATCGAAACGAGGCCGTCTTCGATGCCGGTCTTGGGCTGTTCATCCTTGAGGATGCACTCGATGAACTCGCGAACTTCCGCCTGATACGAACCCATATAGCGCTCGAGGAAGAACCAGAGCGGCTTTTCGCCGGTCACGCCGTCCACGTTGGACAGAACCACGTTCGAAGCGGTATCGTTCTGCGTGGTGGCGCAGCCCTTCGAGCCGAATACTTCGCCGCGCTGATCGTAGCCATAGACCGCCTTACGGGAACCGTCCACGGTTGCGAGCGCGCCATTTGCAAGCTTCATCGTGATCGTGCAGGTGTCCACATCGCCGGCTTCGCCGATGGCCGGATCGATCAGGCAGGCGCCCTGCGCATACACTTCCACAACTTCCTCACCGGACAGATAACGGACCATATCGAGGTCGTGAATCATCATATCCATGAAGATGCCGCCGGAAACCGCCGCGTACTCTGCGGGTGGGGGCTCCGGATCGCGCGAAGAAACACGTACATACTGAACCTCGCCGATCTTACCGTCCTCGACCGCCTTGCGCAGCGCGCGATAGTTGTGGTCATAGCGGCGGTTGAAACCGACCTGATAGATCAGCTTTTTGGGCGAAGCGGCAAGCGCAGCCTTGACCTGCTCAATCTTTTCGATGCTCTGGTCGATCGGCTTTTCGCAGAATACATGCTTGCCCGCCGCGATCGCTTCCAGAGAAATCTGCGCATGCAGGTTCGTCGAAGCGCAGATCAGAACGGCGTCGATGCGCGCGTCATCCAGGATCTTGTGATAGTCCTCATAAACGCCCTCGATGCCGACCGACTTTGCCCACTCCGCAACAGCAGGCTTCATGTACGGATCCGCAATCGCCAAAATGCGTGCCTCGGGTACGCCCGTGAGAATGCTCTTTGCATGCACCTGACCGATGCGGCCCGCTCCGATAATGCCAACGTTAATCATTGTTCTTCCTCCGTTTTATTTTTGATCCCTGCCGGGGAATTTCCTTATGCTTCGGTGTACGGCGCGCCCTTGCCCTCGACGAGCGACGCGTACGTACGCGAAATCTTGGCCCAATTCTGATCGCGGTCGAGCGCAACGCCTCTGCCGACGCCGGACACGATCAAGCCGACGCCCTTTTGCTCGAGCGTTTCGCCGAGCTCACGCAACAGCGTCGGTGCGCTGCCGGGCTGTGTGGAGCGGCCGTCGAAGATGATATGCACATACACGTTCTTCAGTCCCGCTTCCCGCGCCATATCGACAAGCGCGAGCGGATAATCGATCGAGCCGTGCGACGACTTTTTGGTCAGCAGCGCAAACAGATGCAGCGCCGTGCCGCGCTCCTTGACCGTCTGAAGCGTATCGAGGAACACGGGGTTCTTTGCAAACGATCCGTCCTTCATCGCGTTGTCCAGGCGGACATCGTCCTGCAACACAATGCGGCCCGAACCGAGGTTGATATGACCCGCTTCGGAGTTGCCCGTCTTGCCCTCGGCAAGACCAACTGCCGGGCCAGACGCTTCGAGCTCGGCCCACGGATAGTCGCGAAGCAGACCGTCCCAATCCGGCGTGCTCGCGGTATGAATCGGGTTGTTTTCGGTCGGCGCATCGAGGCCCCAGCCGTCGCAGATCAAAAGCAGCACCTTGCCGGTATTGGCAAAGCGGAACAGCGGCTCGCCGGTCATTTCCTCGGGCTGCTCGATGCCCATGGCCGACAGCACCGTCGGCGCAACGTCACACAGCTTGCCGTGGTTCTTGATCTTCTCGGTTCCTTCGCCGAGCGCAATGCAGGCGACCAGATTCGTCGTATGCGAAACGTGCGGCTTGCCCTCGGGTGTATGCAGAACTTCGATGTTCCCGTGATCAGCCGTAACAAGTACAGTATAACCTTTTTCGCGCGCATGTGCAACCGTTTTTCCGACATATTTGCTGATTGCTTCGCAGGCAACCGGCTTGGCCGCGTCGCTCGACGTATGGCCGATGACGTCGCCGTTGGCAAAGTTTGTGACGATGAAATCGTATCCTTTGTCGATGCCTTCCTCCAGCTTTGCCGCAACCTCCGGCAGCTTCAGTTCGGGAACCGTTTCAAACGGAACGCCCTTGGGCGACGGAATGCGGAAATCATCCTCCCCCGCAAACGGATGCTGGTTGCCGCCGTTGAAGAAGAATGTGACGTGCGCGTACTTCTCACTCTCGGCAAGGTGCATCTGCGTCTTGCCATGTTCGGACAGCACCTGCGCAAGCGTCTTCTGCACCTTCGACGGTGCAAACGCGATCGGCAGGTAGGTATAACGTTCGCTGTACATCGTCAGGATGACAAAGTCCAGCGGATCGAGCATCTTGCGCTCAAAGCCCTTAAAATTCGGGTCGGTGAACGCGTCCGTCAGCTCGGTTTCGCGCTCGCCCCTGCGGCAGCAGAAGATCACGCCGTCGCCCGCCTGAACAAGGCCCTTTGCCTTGCCCTCGGCATCGACCAGATTCATGGGCTCGAAGTGATACTCCGAACCGCCGTTTGCATACAGCTTTTCGACCGCGCGGGCGAGTGCTTCGCCGCCGGACAGTTTGTATTCCGCCATTGTGTTTCCTCCTATTGCAAAGATGGATAAATCTTACGCACCGATCCGCGGCGTCGGATCCTCTGCCGTTTCGGGACAGAACCTGCCGTCGCCCGGGAAAATGTTGAGCAGCTCATCGAAGTGGTGCAGAATGCAGTCCGGCTTGTTCTCCTCGGTCAGCTTGAATTCGAGACCGCCCGGGTACTCCGCGCCGACCGTGCCTGCAAAATTCGACTGCTTGGCGCCGATGATGTCGCGCTTGAGGTTGTCTCCCACAAAGCAGCTTTCCTCGGGGCGGACCCCCGCCTCCTCGAGCGCGAGGAAGTAGATCGCCGGATGCGGCTTGCGGAGCATCGTAACGCTCGACTGCTGCACCGTGCAGAACAGGTCGCGGATGCCGTCATGATCGAGCCACTCGTCGATTTCGAGCGTGCCGATCAGATCGCTGATGATGCCGACAAGGTAACCGCGCTTTCGAAGTTCCTTGACCGTCTCGATGCCCTTCGGCACGACGACGCGCTCGCCCTTGGCGCGGCGGAAGCAGTAGGTCAGCTCCTTTGCATGCTTTTCGATGTGGTCACGGTCGAGCTCCGGCACGAGCCAACGCGTCCAGAGCATTGTCTCCGGCGCTTCGCACATATACTTTAACGCCCAATTGCGATAGGTATCGTAACGCTTGTTCAGAAGGTTGTAATAGTCGTCCGGGTCCATATCGGTCCCGCAGATCTCGGCAATGCGCGAGCGGGCCTCCCGGATAAACGGACGGTTGTCCTCATCCACCACGCGGAACGTACCGCCGAGATCGAGGAAGATCGCTTTGATATTCTCTTTCATAGTCAGACTCTCCGCACCTTGTCCCAGGCCACATGCGGCGCCTTAGGGAAGATTTCCTTGAGCTCGTTGAAGTCGAAGATGACCGCGTCGGGACGGTTCTCGTCGGTGATTTTTTCCTTCGCAAGCTTTTCGGGTGTCGTGTAGAGAATGAACATGCCGTAGCCGGCCAGACGCGTGCCCTCGACGTCGCGGTTCAGGTTGTCGCCGATGTAGACGCAGCGCTCCGGCTTAACGCCGAGAATGTCGCACGCCTTGTTGGAAATGGCGGGATCGGGCTTGCGGATGCCTTCGACGCACGAAAGCAGCACCGCGCCGAAATACTTCTCGAGATCGTTATGCTTGAGCCAGCGCGGAATCTCCTGCGAGGTCACCAGGTTCGAGATGATGCCGAGCTTGTAGCCGTTGGCATACAGGTCCTTGATCGACTGCGCGCCGTTCGGAGCGACAACCCTGCGGCCGTCCTTGTTGCGGTACTCGATCGTCAGCTCGATCGCGTTCTTTTTGATCAGCTCGCGGTCATATTCCGGGGTGAGCCATTTGGTCCAAAGCTCCTCCTCCGGCGCTTCCTTCATCGTCTCGAAGCACCATTTGCGATAGCCCGCATAGCGGTAATCGAGGAATTTGCAGAACTCGTCAGGATCGCCCTTCTCCCCGCACATTTCGGCAATTTTGCGGCGGGCTTCGGCTTCAAACTCCGCGTCGCGCTCAACCAGGCGCAGCGTGCCGCCGAGATCATAAAAGATTGCATCAAATTCGCGTTCGTTTGCCATGGTGTTGTTCTCCTTTTCTTATTCGGCTTTTTCGTTCAGCGGCGGGAAGATGTCCAAAAGCTCGGAGATACGCGTGATCGTATAGTCGGGCTGAAGGAGAATCTCCTGCGGTTCTTTCTTGATCGTATCCGGCTCGTCGATGCGGATCATCGCGGCAAAGCCGGCCTTGCGCGTGCCTTCCACGTCGCGGATCGGGTTATCGCCCACATACGCGCATTGCTCCGGCTTCTTGCCGATCGCGCGGCAGGCGAGAAAATAGATCTCCGGATCGGGCTTACGAAGACGCACTTTCGAGGACAGAATCACGGCTTTGAAATAATGCGCCACACCGTCGTGGATCATCCAGTCCGGGATCTCGGTCTCGGTGATCGTATTCGCGATGATGCCGAGCGTATAGCCTCTGCGATCGAGCTCGATGATCGTGGACTTGACGTCGTCACGCGGGACGCGGCGACCGTCGTGATCGCGCCAAAGGCGGGTCAGACGGCCTGCATGGGCGCACACGCGTTCCGGATCATAGTCCGGCAGCAGATGCTGGCTCCACAGCTCCATCTCGCCGGCATCGAGCAGGGTCTTTTTCACTTCCTTGCGGTACTTCTGCCAGTTCGCCTCGAGCTTTGCAAAGAATTCGTCATGCGGTTCGGTCGCACCGACCAGCTCCATCAGCTCTTTTTCCGCCGCATCCGAAAACTCCTTATCCGGAACCACGATGCGCAGGGTATTGCCGACGTCGAAAAAGATCGTGTCTGTCATAGTCTCTCTCCTTTTCAGATGATATGGTAGGATGTTTATCGTTGATTGATCCGGCGAATGATGTCCGGAATTTCATACAATTCCTGAATCCGATAATCGGGCTTCGGCGCATCCGCTCCGTGGAAGTTGACATCCCGGTGCGCAATCGACGGGTTGTTGATCTGAATGACCAGCCCGAGGTTCGCATTGCGCGCGCCGAGCACATCGCGCGAGATCGTGTCGCCGACATAGCCCGTTTCCTCCGGCGTTACGCCGAGCTGCTCCATCGCAATCGTGAAAATTCTCGGATCCGGCTTTCGGATGCCCGTTCCGCTCGACATGACGATGCATTCCATGTAATCGGCAATGCCGTATTCGTTTAATACGTGCGGAACCAGTGAGGTGGAGATGATGTTCGAAACGATCCCCATTCGAATTCCAAGCCCGTGCAGCGCTTCGATCGTTTCCTTCAAGCGCGTTTTTCGCATGTTCTCCACGCGCTCGTAATCATATAGGAAACTCAGCTCCTCGGCGATGGGTGCAAGGCGCTCCTCGCCGATCGCGAAATCCTTCAAATACCATTCGTTCCAAATCACCGGCTGCTCCAGCTCGGTATAATCGCGTTCCCCGCGCTGCTTGTACGCCTCGGCATTTTTCCGAAGCAGCGCCGCAAGCGTATCGGGATCGGTATCGAGCAAAATGCCGTACTGACCGAGCCGGCGGATCAGATGCTCGGCAAAGCGGCGCCGGGACTCCGGCGTGCCGTGTACGTCGTGCAGCGTTCCTCCGAGATCAAACAGCAAGGTCGAAATCATAGCACCCTCCGATTCGCTTCCGCTCCGTTTTCCGTTCGATCGGCTGAAAAGGCCGAATTCCGCCTACGAAAACGTTTACGTTCGATAGTATTGTAATGCAGAAATCGCCATTTGTCAATATGTAAAAACAGAGTAAGTCATAAACTTTTCTGAAAAAAGGACGTGCCGTGCTGTTTTTTCGGAAGTCCTACCCGAATTGTTTTGCCATTTCGCTTTACATGTTTTTTTCACGTTGACAAACTGTGCTGCGGGTTGTAAAATAGACAAAACGGAAACGTTTTCGTTCTGAGGGTTTTATCCCCGGTTACCATGCCTTCGGAGGTTTTTTATGGGCTCTATTACGCTCAAAGATGTTGCCAAGGTCGCCGGCGTCTCGTACGCCACCGTGTCCCGTGCGTTGTCCGGAAGTCCGGAGATCGGCGAAGATACCCGGGCCCGTATTCTCAAGCTTTGTGAAGAAATGGGCTATACGCCCAACGCTGTTGCGCGTTCGATGGTGATGCGGCGGACGAACATTATCGGTCTGATCGTTGCCTCCATCGACAACCCGTTTATGAGCGAGCTGACCACCCATCTCGAGATCTACTCGCGCCGCTGCGGCTACAACCTGATGGTCTGCAATTCATCGTACGATCCGGAGCTTGAAAAGGAGGTCTTTTCGGTTCTGCTCGGGCGGCAGGTGGACGGCATCATCATAATCCCGGTCGGCAACGAATCCTACGACAGCCTAAAGGTGCTGACGGCGCAGGTTCCGACCGTGTTCATCAGCGAAAACATGCAGGATCTGCCGGAAAACTACATTGCAGTCGACAACCGACAGGGCACCGAAGCCGCGACCGAATATCTCTATTCCCTCGGCCATCGCAAGATTCTCTACTTTGGCTGCCGCGCGCACAGCGTAACGCATCAGCTGCGTCTGGAAGGATATCTGACCGCCTGCAAAAAGCTCGGCCTCGTCCCGGCCGTTGTGCACAGCACGATGGAACGCAGCTCGCAGGACGCCGGTTACTTGCTTGCCAACACGTATTTTGACGGCGGGCAGCATGACCACACCGCGATGCTGTGCGCATCCGACGCGCTTGCGATCGGCGCCATGCAGTCCGCAATCGAGCACGGCCTGTCGATTCCGCATGATCTGTCGGTCGTCGGCTTCGATAACATTTCCTATGCCGCGCTGCCGCAGATCAATCTGACCACGATCGACCAGCCGAAGCAGCGCATGGCAACGGCGGCCGTCGACATGCTGATTGATCGCATCAAGCATCCCGAGCAGGATCATTCCCGTTTGATCGTCCCGACGACGCTCATTGAACGCGGCTCCTGCCGGAAACTATAAGAAGGGAAACAGCAACAACCGATATGTATTGCTACGAACTGCACCTGCACACCAAAGAAACCAGTCATTGCGGCCATGTACCCGCGGCGGAACAGGTTCGCGTATATCACGAGCTTGGCTATACCGGCCTGTGTGTAACGGACCATCTGCACGACGGCTACTACGATCCGTCGCTCGACGCCGCCGGCTGGCGGGATGCGATGGAACAGCACCTTTCGGGCTACCGTGCGGCAAAGGCCGCCGGCGAAGCGCTCGGCATGGATATCCTTCTCGGCGCCGAACTGCGATTTCCGGAGAACGACAGCGATTACCTCATCTACGGAATTGACGAAAACTGGCTGTTCGACAATCCGCACATGTGCCATCTGAACCATAAGGAGTTCTATGAGCGGTACAAGGACGAGGTGCTGATCATCCACGCGCATCCGTTCCGAAACTGCGACGAGGTGTTTTGGGACAGTGTCCACGGGCTGGAGATTGCCAACGCCAATCCACGGCACGACAGCCGCAACGAACTGGCGCTCGCGCTGTACAAGGCGCATCCGTACCTCTACCCCACCGCCGGCTCGGACGCGCATCGGGACGGGGATCAGGGGCGTTCGGCACTGTTGTGCGAGCACCGCATCCGCAATTCCTTCGAACTGAAGCAGGTCATCACATCGAGGCAGTATACGCTTCGGTGCCCGACATATGAAAACATCATTTTGGAAAGTGAGGCAGTAACACATGTTTGACACCATGATCATCGGTCAGATCTCGCTCGACCATAACATCGACTACGACGGACGCGAAGAATACATCTCCGGCGGCGCAGTCACGTTCTCCGGCTATGCGGCGGCAGCCATCGGCCACAGCGTTGCGGTCGTCCCGAAGGGCAATTCCAAAAAGCTCGATCCCGCCGTTACGTTTGCGGACAGCAAGGTCGAGAAAATCTTTGCCGTGGAATCGAAAACCTGCACCGAAATGCAGAACACCTATTTCACCGCCGATCGTGAGCGTCGTGAGTGCCTGAACACCGGCATGATCGAGCCCTACCGCCCCGAGGATCTGCCCGATGCCGAGGCAAAGATTTACCATCTCGGCGGACTCGTGTACGGCGACATCCCCGGCGACGTGATCGAAGCCTGCGCCAAACGCGGCGACGTTGGCGTGGACGTACAGGCGCTGCTGCGCTGCCGCAATGAGGACGGCTCGCTCGAGCTTCGCGATTGGCCGGATAAGATGAAATATCTGCCGATGATCCGCTATCTGAAAACCGATGCGGCCGAAGCAGAGGTGCTGACCGGCACGACCGACCGCGAAAAGGCCGCCTTTATGCTCTGTGAATGGGGCGCCAAGGAAGTTCTGATTACCCACAACACCGAAGCGATCGTCTGCGACGGAAAGCAGATCTATCGTTCCCCGCTGCGTCCGCGCGGCCTTGCGGGACGGACCGGCCGCGGCGACACAACGTTCGCGGGCTACCTCACCGAGCGCCTCACGCACGACATCCCCGAAGCGCTCGAATTTGCCGCAGCGCTCGTCTCCCTGAAGATGGAAACTCCGGGCCCGTTCAAGGGAACGCGGCAGGATGTGTACGATTTCATCGAGAAGTATTATCGGTAAGCAATCCGATACGCAAAAGGCACTCCTTTTCGGGAGTGCCTTGTTTGTTGTCTTTCGATTAGGACTGCGTTAAGTATGCGGAAATGAAGTTGTCGAGGTTGCCGTCCATAACGGACTGGATGTTGCCATTCTCTTCGCCCGTGCGGTGGTCCTTGACGAGCGTGTAGGGCTGAAACACGTAGGAACGGATCTGGCTGCCCCATTCAATCTTCTTCATTTCGCCCTTGATGGACGCCATCTGCTCTTCGCGCTCGCGCTCCTGCAATTCGAGCAGCTTGCCGCGCAGCATGCGCATCGCCATTTCCTTGTTTTGCAGCTGGCTGCGCTCGTTCTGGCACTGCACGACGATGCCCGTCGCAAGGTGCGTAATGCGGATGGCCGAACTGACCTTATTGACGTTCTGACCGCCTGCGCCGCCGCTGCGGTAGGTATCGACGCGGATATCATCCGGCTCGATCTTGATATCGCCGGTGTCGTCGTCGAAGATCGGCGTGACGTCGAGCGACGAAAACGACGTGTGCCGCCGCGCCGACGCATCGAACGGCGAAATCCGAACAAGCCGATGCACGCCCTTCTCCGCCTTCAGGTAGCCGTAGGCGTTCTCGCCCTCGACCTCGAACGTGACGGACTTGATTCCCGCATCGTCGCCGTCCAAAAGGTCGAGTTCGGTGACCTTCCAGCCCTTGCGCTCGCAATAGCGCGTGTACATGCGGTACAGCATTTCGGTCCAGTCCTGCGCCTCCGTTCCGCCTGCGCCCGCATGGAGCGACAGCACGGCGTTGGAATTGTCGTACGGGCCCTTGAGCAGCATTTCGAGCCGCAGCGCACCGACCTTGTCCTCGAACTCCTTGAGTTCGGTTTTCAATTCGTCGAGCAGGCTCTCGTCGTCCTCCTCCTCGGCCATTTCGATCAGCGTCGCGATATCCTCGCTCTGCGCTTCGAGCTTGTTCAGCCGGTCGAGCTTGCTCTTGATCGACTTGACCCGCGCGCTCACCTTGTTTGCATTGTCTACATCATTCCAGAAATCGACTGCGCTCATCTGTTCCTCGAGCGCTGCGCACTCCTTCTGCAATTCCTCGATGTTCATCTGTTTATGAGCAAGCTTCAGCGTCTCGTTGAGATTGCCGAGCTGCATCTTATATTCATCCAAAACGACCATATTCTCTTCTCCTATCTGCTGTTTGTTCGGTCTGGTGCTTGTATGATCCGGCGCTGCATGGCAAAAAACGCCCCGTCAGGCGTGTCTTGTCTATTGCCGATTCCACCCGAAGTGCAGCATTTCCTTCCCCTCACAAAAGAATCGTGTCATTATACCATAGCTGTCCCGCTTCGCGCAAGGGCGGAACCCGTTTTTCTTTGCCGAATCTTTTCCGTTTCCGTTGCATTCGGGCGTATTCGATGCTATACTCATTCTATCATACAGAAGGATGGAAAAGATATGAACATTCTGGTCATCGACGGACAGGGCGGACGGATCGGCCGCGAAGTGATTGAGCGAATCAAGGCGGAGCAGCTTCCCTGTACCGTAACTGCGATCGGAACGAACAGCGCGGCGACTGCCGCGATGCTCAAGGGCGGCGCGGATCAGGCCGCAACCGGGGAAAATGCCGTGCGCGTCAATGCCAAAAAGGCGGACGTCATCATCGGGCCGATCGCGATCGTGATTGCGGACGCGCTGCTCGGCGAAATCACGCCGGGCATGGCCGTCGCGGTCGGACAGAGTGACGCGCAAAAGCTGCTGATCCCCGCGGGGCATTGCAGCAACACGGTCATCGGCGCAAAGGATTTGCCGATCAAGTCGCTGCTCTGCGGCGTGATCGACGAGCTGAAAGCGCTGCTGTAACGGCGTTTTTCGATCCATTCGACCTTTCGGGCGGAACCGTTGCGACGGGACGCGCCACAGAAGCGCAGCCCGTGCGACGCTGCCTTCCCGCAGGCAACGAATTGTATTAGGTGAGAAAGCGGTTGGTGCGGGTGTCCCGATTCGGACTGTAACGATATTCAAAAAAACGCTCCCATGCGGAGCGTTTTTCAGTCCATACCGTTCGACACGGCGTGCAGTCAGTCCCGGCAAAGCGCAGCCAGCGCCTGATGCCGCTCGTTGATCGCGGCAAGCAGCGGCGCATAGTCCGTTTCCGTCCGTTGCCGCAGCAGTTCGGTGATCTCGACGACCGGCGTCAGAATTGCGGTCAGCGACAAATTGGCCAGTACGCCCTTAAGCGCGTGCGCAGCCTCGAATCCCGCATTCAGGTCCTGTGCCGCAATCGCATCGTTCAAGCGCGCAAAGTTGGCGTCCGAAACGGACAGCTTCACAAGCCGCAGATAAAACGTTTCGTTGTTCATGCAGCGGGCAAGCCCCTCGTCCACATTCGCGCCGAATGCACGCAAGGCATCCAATGTCAGCATACTCCCAAATCCTCCTGTTCCTTCTCTTCCGGATGGTTTACCGTGTCATCGTAGAACGCAAAGCCGTTGCATCCGCTTCCCTTTACGGTATACAGCGCGGCATCGGCGTCCTTATAAAGGTCCTTTGTTTTATGATCGCTGTCTAAAAATGCAACGCCGATGGTCAAGGTCACAATCGGCAGCCCGTCCGAAGTGTCGGCAAGGCGCTCGGTCACACGCTGAATCTTGTTCTCGATCAGACCGCGCATGGATGCGTTCGTATGCAGCATCAGGACGGCAAACTCGTCGCCGCCGATCCGGCAGACATAGTCCTCGGAACGGAAATTAGATTGCAGCGCGGACGAAACCTTTTGCAGCACCTGATCGCCGACCGCGTGGCCGTAGGTATCATTGAACGTCTTGAATTTATCCACGTCGATCAACAGCATCGTCTGCGCGCGGCGGCCGTTTTTTTCGCGCACCTTTTCAAAGACGCCGCGGGTGTAGAGACCTGTCAGCTGATCGTGCGACGCCTCATAGGCGAGCCGATCCTGGTGTTTCTTGGTCTGTGCAAAGACGTCATTGTAGGCTTTTGCCAAGAAGCGCAGTTCGTATGCGCCCCGGAGCGGAACAATCCGTTCGGCGGAGATTGCGTCGACAACCGTTTCGATCGGTCGGATGATCATTTGCTGCACGCAAATCACGATTGCCAGAACGACCAGCACGACGAGCACCAGCAGAACGCTCTGCACCGTCAGCACGGCCTGCATCTGATCCTCGCTCTCCTTCTGCAGCCGCTCGGTCACATCGGCCAGCAGCTGTTCGCATTGCTGTACGTTCGCACGGATCTCGGCCTTATAAGTTTGATACGTCTTGTCGAACACGCTTTCCTGCGCCTTCTGCGCCTGTTCCGTATGCGAAAGCGCCAGATCGGCCTCCGTCAGCCGAACCTTCTGCAAAGCGTCCGGAAACGTGGTGATATCGTATCCGTTCGCCTCGACTGCGAGCCGCATCGCATAGCGTTCGATCTCGGCAAGCTCATTGGAAAGCCGCAGCGCTTCGTTGAGATGCCGTGCAGTTTCGTTGTCCGATACGAGCTGTTCCATATTCTCGATCGCATGATCGCGCCGCTTGGTGACCTCAATCTCCCGAAAGAAATCCTCCACGCACGCGCGATCGCCCGTTACGATAAATGTCCGAACGCGATCGGTCAGATAGTCGGAACCTGCCTGCATGTCGCCGGCATTTCGACGCGCCAAAATATACCGCTCGGTCGCCTCCTCCACATTGTAAAAGCTTCTTTGCGTATAGAGCGTAACGAGCATCAGAGCAACGCTGAGCAGAATCGTGATCGTAATCATGATCGCGTTCAATCTGTGCAGCCGGATTCCGCCGATTTCCTTTGTTGTCGGATTGTCCAATCCCGTTCTCCTTTCCGAGCAGACGCTTTTACAGCAGAAGTGATTCGCTTTGGGGAAAATAAAGTGTTTTATTCGGTCCAGGTTGGCTGTTCCCCATCCTCCGACATGCTCACGGTGTCGACGGCGTTTTCAATCAGCTTAACCATTTCCCACACGGAACGGAACTGGATCGTCTTATCCTCCTCCATCCAGGTGATGCGGCCCTGCCAGCTGCTGTTCTGCCGATGCTGTACGCGCACGATAAACGTGCCGATATCGCCGTGCTTTTGAAGCAATTGATCGTCACTCATAACCTTTGTCCTTTCCTGGCGTTGCATATATGGCTTATTTTGTTCGAAAAAACTCCGCTCGTTCGTTCCCACATGCGGAAATTGCAGCACATCATACAGCTTTTCCATCAGCAGCGTCATCTGCCCGAGGTCGGAAAATTCCGTTGCCGCAGCGCTGTAGCTGTGGTAAAGCTCCCCCGACAGTTCACAGCCGTTCCGCCGGTTGATGCATAGGATCACGCCGTTCGGCGCGCCGATGTACCATTGCGAATGGGTCTGTTCCAAAGCGATCTCCTTTCCGAAAAGCGGTATCGATCCGCTTCCCCGCGTTTCGTTACGGCGTCCAAAAGACGCTGTTCACGTAATACTGAATCCCGGTGCGCTGACGGCCCGTCAGAAACCGTTTGTTGATGCGGCGCTGGATCACATTGCAGTTCTCCCGCGTCGTATTGATCAGCAGCACAAGGTACTGCCCCTTGCCGTAACGGCACATCGCATCGCCGCGGCGGATCGAAAGCCGCACCGCGTCGCCCATCCGAACCACCAACTGTTCGAGGATTTCGCCCTCCTTCATCGGATTGCCCTTGCCGTCCACGATCGTGCACAGCATCAGGTAGACCGACTGGCCGCCGCGCTCAAGCATGCGCTCCACCATCCGATAGATGCCGAGAAACACCGGATAACTGCAAAGGTATCCGCCCTGCGCCGTGTCATTGCGGCCGGACAGCTCCGTCTGAATCTGATCGAGCGCGGCGTGCTGATACTGCATCTTCTCCCCGAGCCGGTTGAACTGTTCCATCAATTTTTTGGACGGACGAAGTCCCTGCTCGTTGAAATAATACT
Organism: Clostridia bacterium; assembly: GCA_030530185.1. Taxonomy (GTDB): domain Bacteria; phylum Bacillota; class Clostridia; order Christensenellales; family CAG-138; genus UBA3792. The sequence goes on from JAUMVL010000012.1 coordinate 14,465, forward strand.
GGACCGTTTCGTCATAGAGCTTGCGGGCCTCCTCGCCGCGTCCGAGCGAAGCGAGCGCCTCCATCGTAACCGTTTCCCAATCGGCAAGCGGGTCGATGGTCGAGGCATAGTTGCCGAGCGCCTCCATCTGGAAAAAATCCTGATGCACGCGCAAAAGCTCGGTCGCGCGTTCCATGCATTCACAGAACAGTTCTTTATATCGTCGTGCCTCCCGCGCCGCCCAGACCACTGCGGTCTGCATCGGCAGGAACTCACCGCCGTACGCATAGCAGGCGTCGACGTACAAGGCGAGCCGCTCATCGAGATCGTTCGACGCCTCTGCCCGTCGGTACAACGCTTCAAAGTGCGCGGCATCCTCCTCGACAGGCAGCGTATCCGACCAATAGAATACGCCCTTCCTTTGCTCGATGCAGTTCTCTGCGGGAACGCCGGCCTTTTGCAGCTTGCGCTTGGTGTTGTAAATCACGCTTTGCAGCGCGTGATGAATGTTGCTCATGTCTCGATCGGCAAAGAGCAATTCCTCCAGCCGGTCGCGCGAAACGCCGTTCTTTCCGCTGTGAATCAGAATTTGCAGCAAATACGCGTTCTGCGAATCATTCGCCTTGGATCCGCCCGCGATCAGCGCGCCGTTCCACCGCAGCGAAAACCCGCCGAGCATCCTGACATATAGAACATTTTCCGCTTCCGCCATCGTCGCTCCTTTCCTGGCTTTTCAACAGTCTGTCCGATTCTGCCGCACAGGGGCCGTGTTTCCGCACATTTGCCGGCTGTCCGTTTTCGGAACGGCGCGCCGGCTTTTCGTCCGAATTTGTATAAATTATATCATCCCCCCGCCCTGTTTGCAATCAAAATATCAACGTTTTGTGCGATATTGAATTCATTTTTAAGCTGTTTCAAATAATGTATAATAAGAAGGAGTCCTTTCGGACTCCCTCTGGATTCTTTCCTTATGATTCGGCTTATGCCTCGATTTCCTTTTCCTTGGGAATGATGATGTTCAACAGAATGGCGATCAAGGCCGCGGGCACGATACCGGAACCGCCGAAAACGTACTTCAGCCACTGCGGCATGAACGCCTGTGCAGCTGTAGAGGAACCGAGGCCGAAGCCAAGACCCAGCGCGATGGCCACAATGGTGGCGTTCCGACCGGTCAAAGGTTCCTTGGTGATCAGGTTGATACCGGAGATCACGATGCTAGCGAACATGAATACCGCCGCGCCGCCGAGAACAGGCTGGGGCATGATGTTGATGATTGCGCCGATCTTCGGAAACAGTCCCGCAAGCACAAGAATCCCCGCACCCATAGCGATCGCGAAGCGATTGACAACCTTCGTCATTCCGACAAGACCTACGTTCTGACTGAAGGAAGTGTTGGGAAGCACACCGAACAGCGCGGCGAGCGAGGAGCCGAATCCGTCACAGATTACGGAGCCGGAGAGCTCTTTGTCCGTCGGTGCACGGTTGAGTCCGCCTTCAACGACACCGGAGGTATCGCCGATGGTCTCGACCGCAGTGACGATGAACATGATGCACATCGGGATGATGGCGTCAAGCCGGAAGCGAATGTTGAGGAAGATTTCCTTCGGCGGAAGCGGAAGCGCGAACCACTTGGCAGTACCGACCTGACTCCACTTGGTGATGTAGGCTGGAACCACGGCAGCGCCGTCGATCATGATCTCGTTCGGAAGCACAAAGCCCATGATCAGCGAGACAATATAGCCGACGATGATACCGATCAGTACGGAAGCGATGGACGGAAAGCCTTTGAACGCATGTTTGAATACCAGAATGGCAATCAGCGTAAT
>JAUMVL010000237.1 GCA_030530185.1 Clostridia bacterium
GAAGCTCCCACAGAGAAGCCGACCGATAAGCCAACGGAGGCTCCGCCCAATGCGCCGGATCCCGATCCGACCGATAGCGGCAGCGAAGGATAGACAACTTACTTCAAAATGAAAGAACACTCCCACAACGGAGTGTTCTTTTTTATGTGGAGCGAATCAACTCAGTCTTCGTGTCCGTAATCGTCAAAATCCGATCGCGTATCCCCATCTCCCTCGGCTGCTCGCTGCATCGCGACGAAGCGCAACGAATCGAGATCGAGCGGCTCCCCGATCGTCCCCATACAGGCGGAACAGGTCGCAAAGCATTGTGGGCAAATGCAGCGGCTCTCCAATCCCTTTTCATCCTGCACCATATACGTTCCGCAAACGCGACAGCTGCAACGCACTTCTTTATCCCCTCTTTCTTTCAACTTTTTGTATTGTACCACATCAATAGTACCTATGCAACGATGAAAAAGTATGTTAAAATAGAAATATGAAACGAATCCTTATTCTTCTGCTCCTGATTGCTTTGCTGACGGTTTCGGCAAGCACATTGGGAGACGAATCCTTTGAAATCATTCGCCAAGGCAGCAAAGGTGAGCCTGTTGTTCGTGTTCAGGAACGCCTGTTGGATCTCGGCTATTACGCCTATAAAATGACCGGGAGCTATCAAACGGTTACTCGATCCGCCGTTATCTCTTATCAGGTTGCTTCCGGTTTGATGAGCGACGGAACCATCGGCGAGGAATCCTACCGGGAATTGTTTCTGCGCAGTGCGGTACGGGCGCCGTTTCGTGCGACCATCCCGCTGACGTATACGGCGCAATCGGGCAGTTTTCGACGCGGAACGGCACAACGCTGGGAAGTCGTTCGGGAGCACCTGCTTGCAGGCACGTCCTATACCATCACAAACGCAGCCACCGGGGAATCCATTTCTCTGCTTTACAACGGCGGCGAAAACCACGCGGAGTTTACCATTCCTTCGCGATGGGCTGTGCCGGACGCAGCTACCGTAAAACTGCTGCAAAGCTGGCTCGGTTCCACAAACAGCTATTATAAATGCGCGGTACTGCTGCAACTGGAGGATCAGTCGATTGCCGCCTCCATCCAATGGAATGCGGAAAGCGCAATTTGTCTTTATGTCACAGGAAGCACCTCGCACATCTTCGGCTTGCCGGATCCTGATCACGAAGCGATGATTCAAAAAGCAGCCAACGGTTGACCAAATTATACAGCACGGCAGTGAGATTCTTCGCTGCCGTGTCTTTTTTATGGTGTAAATTCTTTTTCCGTGCCGATGTAAACGCTGTTTCCGATCTCCAGGCAAGGTCGATAGGCAATCGTTTGTCCGCTTGCAGGCTCATAATAAGTCAGATAAGTCAATGTTGTGTCCGTATATGCATAGATCGGCACACCGGCTTGATGAAGCAGTTCGGCAAGTTCCCTTGCCGAGCTACTCTCGGCATAATTCTTTGTCCACGTAATCTCTGCCGAAACAACTTTCTGTTCCGCACCATCCGCACCGGCAAGGGCTGTTCCGAATCGAATGGTTTGACCTTCTGTTGCAAGGCCCTTTAGTTCCGAAACCGGTATGGTTGCGCCGAACCGAACCGTTTGCTTTCCATCGGTTCTGCGTTGAATGCCGAGATTGGTCAAATGCAGCTCCGTAGACGTGACAAACCGTGCGATCCGGATGATCGATCCATCCGAAACGTTTTTACATACAAATCTTCCTCCGTTTCCGGCATGGAAACAAAGTCTGTTGTTGAGATAGCTCCCCGTTGCGACAAGAGAAGCAATCCCGCTTTGATCCAGGGCAATCGTCCAGATTCCGTTATCGTCCAGGATGGATTCTGTCGATAAGGCGAAGTCCGAGGACGAGGCCGCACAAAGATAGCCCTTTGCCTGTGCATCGTACAAAGCCCACCCTGTTTCCTGTTTCTGTAAGGTCAAAATGCAGGCGGTCATGGCAGGGGTGATCGTGCCGTCGGAATTGCTCCGAATCGCGGATGCCTTTCTTCCAGTTGCCGTCTGTTCATTCGAAAGCGCACGTAGGGATTCCCCTTCCCCGAGAATCAGGATTTGGTCGCCATCCCGCAGCGCTGCCGATGCATCCAACAATTCAAAGCGATCTTCCGAGAACGGTTCTTCGGTCGGTGTCGGAGAGGCGGTTGGCTCAGGCGACGGCGATACGGTTGGCGTCAGCGTTGGGGACATAGTTGGCGTTGCTGTGGGAGTATCCGACGGTATGATTGTAACGATCACAGTCGGATACGGAACCGGCGTAACGGTCGGCGAGACAGTAGGCGTTATCGACGGAAGGATCGTTACAAAGATCGTCGGCGTCGGTGAAGCGGTCGGTACAGCCGTTGGATTCATCGGGGTTTCGGTCGGGAGCACCGTGACATACGGCGTCACCGTCGGCACGGGGGACGCGGATGGCGTCTCACTCGGCGCAGCAGTTGGCTTGGCCGTCACATATGGTGTCAAGGTCGGCGTTGCTGTCGGCTCCGGCGTTTGACTCGGCGTTTCGGTCGGTTCTGCCGTAATGTACGGTGTGCCGGTCGGCGTTCCGGTCGGCAGCGGACTCGGTGTCGGTGTCGAAGTCGGAGAAGTTGTAACAAATGGCGTTCCGGTAGGCGTCGGGATCGCAGTTGGGCGTTCGGTTGCTGTCGCCGTCGGTA
>JAUMVL010000238.1:0-1541 GCA_030530185.1 Clostridia bacterium
CGTGCCGAAAAGGATGTGATTCATTACTGATGCAACCGATCACACTGGCGGAAGTCCTTGCGGCGCGCGACAAGCGCTATGCGCTGCAGCAGCAGCTTTTGAAGGAATTCCATACGCCGATTCTTTCATTTTCCATGAACATCCCAGGTCCGGTCAAAGATACCCCGCTGATTCGACGCGCCTACCGATGGGGATGCTTTTCCCTCGAAGCTGCGTTGAAAAAACATGGATTGCCGATTCTTTATGAGAAAGAAACGCTTGCTCCGACCGGATGTGAAAAGATCTATGCCGTAGACGGGGAACCGGAGCTGATAAAGCAGCTTTGTCTTTCCATCGAAGATGGAACGCCCGTTGGCCGGCTGTTTGACATGGACGTACTGACCGCCTCCGGCGAAAAGCTTGACCGTGCACAGTTTCAAAATCCGGAACGCGGATGCATTGTCTGCGGTGCTCCGGGCCGTGGCTGTGCGTCCCGCCGGGTGCATACGGTTGCCGAGCTGCAGGAAGCGACGCGAAGCATTCTGAACGCGCATGTTCGCGCGACCGATCCGATTGACACTGCACGGTGCGTCACCGCTGCACTGCTTGCCGAGGTTTACACGACACCAAAGCCGGGCCTTGTCGATCGACGCAACACCGGAAGCCATCGGGATATGGACATCGAGACCTTCCGCCGGAGCGCAAACGCACTGCAGCCATACTGGGAAACCTGTATGCGAATCGGGATGGATACGGCAAGCGCGCCCGCACCGGAGACCTTTTTACAGCTCCGAACGGCAGGCCGTGCTGCCGAGGCAACCATGTACGAGGCAACAAACGGCGTGAACACGCATAAGGGCGCAATCTTTCTGCTCGGCATCCTATGCGGCGCGATCGGTCGGCTATGGCGTCCCGAACGGCCCTATGCCTCGATCCCTGCGCTTTTTACCGAGTCCCGCGCCATGACGCACAATGTGCTTGATGCGGAGCTGCGTGCCTTTGCAGAGGATCCGATGCAGATCCGGACTACGGGGCAAAAGCTCTATGTGCAGCACGGCATTGCCGGCGCACGCGGCGAAGCGGCCAACGGGTTTCCTTCCGTTCAAAACGTCGCCCTTCCGGCCTTCCAAAAAGCCAAAGCACAGGGATTCGACGACAACGACGCCGGCGTGGTGGCGCTTCTTTCGTTGATTGCACAGGGTACGGATACAAACATGATCGCGCGCGGTGGCATGGATCTTGCCAAAGCCGCGGCCGATGAAGCAAAGGATCTGCTAAGCCGCGGCTTTTCGCTGTCGAAGCAAGCGATCGAAGCGTTTGACGATCGAATGATTGTGCAAAACCTCTCCCCTGGCGGCTGTGCCGATCTGCTTGCGGTAACGTTGTTTGTGAATGCATTGCCACAGGAGTCGTGATCTGCTGTTTCTGCAAGGATCGTATTGGGCGCTTCCCGTCTGATTCACCCATACTTTTTACGCAGCAAGGGGCACCGTGCCCCTTTCTTTTTTTGTCGAATCGGAGTAGAATAGAGGCCGTATCACCTTTGGGGAGGGTAAAGCATT
>JAUMVL010000238.1:1551-2649 GCA_030530185.1 Clostridia bacterium
AGCGCAGTTCGGATCTGACGACAGGGCCGCTCGGTCGGCAGATCATTTCATTCAGCATCCCGCTGATCTTCAGCAATCTGCTGCAGGTCGTGTTCAACCTGAGCGACATTGCGGTGGTCGGACGGTTTGCGGGCACGATTCCGCTCGGCGCCGTCGGTTCGACGGCGACGCTTGTCACGCTGTTTATCGGGTTTTTGATCGGTATCGGCGCAGGAGTAAACGTCGTGACGGCACATTATCTCGGCGCGGATATGAAGAAGGATGTGTTCGAAACCGTACATACTGCGTTCCCGCTGTCGTTCGTTGCAGGACTTGTGATTCTGCTGCTCGGCCAACTGTTTTCCCGACCGTTGCTGATCCTGATCGGGACCAAGGCCGAATTGCTCTCCGGGGCCGAGCTGTACCTGCACATCTACTTTCTCGGAATGCCCGCTATGGCGATTTACAACTGCGGCAGCGCAATTCTCTCTGCTTCGGGCGATACGCGCCGTCCGCTTGTCTATCTGTCAACAGCCGGCGTCATTAACGTACTGCTGAATCTGTTTTTTGTAATCGTCGTGAAGCTTGATGTCGCAGGCGTCGCCATCGCAAGCGTTGTGAGTGAGTACCTTTCCGCTCTTCTTGTTGCCCGCGCGCTTATCAAGGAACGTTCGCTGCTTCGCCTCAGCTTTGCAAATCTTCGTATCACGGCACGCAAAGCAAAGATCATCTTAAGGCTCGGCCTGCCATCCGGCGTGCAGGGAGCCATCTTTGCGGTCGCCAACCTCTTTATACAAGCCGGCGTCAACTCGTTCGATACGACCATGGTGGCAGGCAACGCGGCCGCCTCCAACACGGATGCCATCATCTACAATGCAATGGCGGCGTTCTATACCGCATGTGCCAGCTTTATGGGGCAGAACTACGGCGCACACAAGTTTGACCGGGTCAAAAAGAGTTTTTTGTTCTCCCTTGCCGATTCATTCGGAATCGCCGTGCTGCTCTGCGCTCTGTTTCTGCTGTTCGGCAGGCAGTTTTTAAGCCTTTTTGCCAAGGATGAGGCCGTGATTGAGGCCGGTATGTACCGTCTTATCATCATGTGCCTGTCGTACCCGTTCT
>JAUMVL010000239.1 GCA_030530185.1 Clostridia bacterium
TGTGCCGTTCCTTTGCCGCCCTGCTGGAGTCGGTTTCCGGCCGACCTGTCCGTACATGGGACGAGCGGCTCACGACCGTAGATGCGCACCGTATCCTTTCCGAAAATAGAATCTATGGAAAAAAGCGAAAAAATACCGTGGATGCCGTGGCGGCGTCGCTGATTTTGGAAGGGTATCTCGGCTATCGAAAAAACCGCAAGGCGTAGCGTTAAAAGAGCAAGAGGACGGAACAGACGTTCCGTCCTCTTCGTTAGGCGGTGCGAATTAGGGAGTATGCAGGTTTTGAGCCGCCCTTATCCGGCGAGGGTTTTTCCCAGAGCCTCGCAGGCGTTCAGCGCTTCTTCGTCCGGGTAACCGCAGCAGATCACGGGCTCGCAGCACAACTCGGCTCCGGCGTCCCGGCAGGTCTGCGACCAGCTGCGCATCCATTCTCCGTCGCCCCAGCCGTAGGAGCCGAACAATGCGATCCGCTTTCCCGTAAGCTTCGCCTTGCAGTCCTCGAACATGGGCGCAAACTCGTCTTCCTCCAACTCTTCGGCGCCCATGGAGGGACAGCCGAACGCGATCGCGTCATAATCGTCCATCATGGAAGCCTGAAATTCCGGGGCCGCAAAGAGGGAACACGAGGCGCCGCCCGCGATCGCCGCGTCTGCGACCGCCTTGGCCATGGCCTCCGTGTTTCCTGTGCCGCTCCAATAGACAACTGCTGTTTGATGCATGATTTTTCCATCCTTTCCAGATAGTCTCCGCCGTTATCCGGCGACCGCAAGCCATTCCACGGACTTGCCGCGTTTCCACAGCGCGTGATACGCTGCCGTACATCTTTTGTATTTTGCGAAGGTCTCACGGGCGCGGCTTTCGTCGCCGTAGACTTTCCAGCAGCCGCAGAGCTTAAAGCCGCCCGCTTGGTGTTCGACAAAACCTCTCACGTCTTCCGGCGGATAGCCGAGAAACAGGCCAATCTCGTGCGGGAAGCATCCGCATTCGCCCAGACGGCGAATCAGCTTAGCAAGACAGGCCTCGGAGCATTCGGGATGATAGCCGCGCTCACAAAGCATCGAGCGCGCGTCCGGATCGCAAAGATCGTGGGCAAGCTGCGCAGGCCGGTAGACGTAGATCAGCGCTCTCCCGTCCGCAAAACGCATAGGGAGGATCCGCATTCCTTTTCCGGCGAGACGGCGGTTCCAGCAACGGAGTTCTTCGCGCAGAGCGGAGGCGTCGGTGCAGGCGCAGCTGAAAAGACTGCCGGTTTTCAGTCCGGCGAGCGTCGGCGCGCATTGGCGGATAATGGTTTCTTCGGACATTGGTGATCTCCTCATATATGAGGCGCCTCTTCGCGAAGCGATGGTGCCGCGGCGAAGAGGCGCCGCAAAAGAAGTTAGCTGAGGTTAACAAAAAGCGTTGTAGGATTCAAAATATTACACAAACACACATGGCAAAAATTGGTTAACCACAGCTAACAGAATATTACAACACATTATTCATTCTGTCAAGTTTTATTTCAGAGAAGAGAATGAGAAACGGACGGACGCCTGTTCGAACGTTTGCGGAAATAGCTTGCCCGAAAACATGCGGCGGTATCCGCAAATGGAAAAAGACCCGCGATGCAAGATGCATCGCGGGGTCCGGCGCTATTTGGGTTCAGCGGGGGAGAAGATCGTTTTTCTCCAAGGGGAGTACTTCGGCGAAGTCAGATGGATGAGCAGCTCCTCCAGCGTGACCAGCGTTCCGATCGCCGCGACGATCTGACAGAACGTGTTCGTGTTCCAATTGAAGAGAAGCACGACGTACGGGAACAGGAAAACGCAGAAGCCGGTGAATTTGTTCCCATAGGTGTGCAGTGAGGAAAACACGTTGAATTTGAAATACGCAACAAGGTAGACGGCGATGCGGAGCGTCACGGCGAACGCAATCAGCACAAGCGTGAACGTTTGAAACTCTGACCACGCAAGCGGGAGCACCCGGCTGAGCATGACGCAGTAAAAAAACAGATCGGAAATAGTGTCCAATATGGCTCCCTGCGAGCTTGTCACCTTGAGCAGCCGTGCCAATGTACCGTCCAGAACGTCCGTAATGCCGCAGAAGCTGTAGACAATAAGAAACGCGCCGTCATGTGGGTCAAGGAAGAGAAGAATCAGCGATCCGATGATTCGCAGGATCGTGATGCAATTTGGAATATGCGGTTTCAGGCTGCGCAAGAAAACACCCTCTCTCTCTGATGGGAACACCCGGAAACAACTTCATCATACTCCATTTTGGGGGCACTTGCAACTATTTTTAGAAATCGGAGCCGGGGAGCGTAGGAACCGTGTCGTCCTCGATCGGACAAAGGTACTCGCCGGAGACGGCTTCAAATTCCGTTCTTGCCATCTTGAGAAGCGAGGGATCTTCATACAGATCGTATGCGGAAGCGGCGAGCACTTTCGCGGCGAGCAGCATACCCTTGTGCGCGATCGAACCGATGCCCAGCGAAACGATCTGCCAGCTGTGCCCCGGGATGCCGGAGGGGAAGCAGGCGGTGTGGATCTGTGCGGTCGGCGTCAGATGGCTGACGTCGCCGACGTCGGTTGAACCGGGGCACGTGATCGCAGAGGGGGTGTAGGGGATGAGAAAATCATTCAGCGCACGCTTGCCGTCCTCC
>JAUMVL010000240.1 GCA_030530185.1 Clostridia bacterium
GTTGATGATACCGCTCCTCTCGGCAAATACGCCAGCGAGCGCAACGATCATCAAAGGAATTGCATAGACCATTGTTTGTCGAATCAGAAATGACATTACGCACGCACCTCCTTTTTCGCTGCAGCCTTGTCAGTCTTGGGTTCTCTCTTTTTTTTCCCACGACCCGAGATCCACATCTTGATAACCAGCGAAAATGCAGATAAATACACGATAACTGCTATAATGACATCCGTGATGTACTCGTTGTATGCCGTTAGCTTGGTAATCTGCAAACCGACAATATCGAGCATTGACATAAACATTCCCGTGAAAATGACTGCAATCGGGTTGCAGGCACCGAGCAGCGCCACGGCGATGCCGTTGAAGCCTGCCGCCGGCAGCGACTGATAGGTGCTCCAGAAGAATTCCGGGTTGCCGGACAGATAATACAGCGCTGCGGCCGCGCCGGACAGGGCACCCGCAAGCGCCATCGAAAGTACGATGCTGCGCTTGTCCTTGATGCCTGCGTACCGCGCCGCGTGGCGGTTCGATCCGCATGCCTTGAGCTCGTAGCCGAAGGTTGTCCGCGTCATCACGATATAGACAAGGACTGCGATCAATATGGCGATCAAGATGCCGGAATTGACCTGCGACCCCGGGAACACCTTGTCCAGTCCGAGCTTTGCGGTCTCGACGCCGTTGAACGAGGTCTTATAGATGTATGCAGTCTTGGTGCCCTCGGTGACGTTTTTGAGGTTCGACAGATCGAAGATCCACGTTACGACATTCGCCGCAATCCAGTTGGTCATGATACACGCGAGCACCTCGTTGATGTTCAGCGTTGCTTTCAGGAGGCCCGGGATCGCGCCCCACAGCGCGCCTGCCAAAATGCCTGCAAGGAACGCCAACAGCCACACGATCCACGCCGGAACAACGCTGGTCGGAATCGAAAGGGCCGTAAACAGCGTTGCAGCAGTGCCCATCAGGTACTGCCCAGAAGCGCCGATGTTGAACAGACCGGTCTTGTATGCAAGCGCAACCGAAAGACCCGTCAGAATCAGCGGCATTGCGCGGAACAGCATGTTTCCAAAGTTGACTGGATTGAAGCCGAAGGTCAGCATACCTGCACCATCACGTCCAGTGCTGAGCAAGCCGCCAAACACAAGACGAATCGCTTCCCATGCTCCGGAAAAACCAATCTTCGGATCAGTAATCCCGACGACCAAGATCAGCAATGCACCAACGAACAAGCCGATCAGGATGGAAATCAGCGTTGCCAGGACGGAGGTTGTCCCGCTCTTTTTCAGTAAACCTTTCATACGCCAGCCTCCTTCGGGGTGTTGCGCTTCGCGCCTGCCATGTACAAGCCGAGCTCCTCCACCGTCGTCTTCTTGGGATCGAGCTCGCCGACGATCTCGCCCTCATACATGACAAGGATTCGATCGGACAGGCTCATGACCTCTTCCAGTTCGAGCGAAACGAGCAGTACCGCTTTACCGGCATCGCGCTGTGCAACCAGCTGCTTATGAATATACTCGATTGCACCGACGTCAAGGCCGCGGGTCGGCTGTACCGCAATGATCAGCGGCAGGTCGCGGTCGATTTCACGCGCGACGATCGCTTTCTGCTGATTGCCGCCGGACATGGAGCGCGCGATCGTAACCGGGCCCTGTCCGGAACGGACGTCGAACTTTTCAATCAAATACTCCGCATATTCCCGAACGGCGCCGAATTTGATAAACCCGTGGTTCTGGAACTTCGGCTCGAAATAGCGTTGCAGCACCATGTTCTGCTCGAGCGTATAGTCGAGTACCAAACCGTGCTTGTGCCGATCCTCCGGAATATGACTCATGCCGTCGAGCGAACGTTCCCGAATCGATGCGTGGGTGATATCCTTCCCGCACAAAGTAATCTTACCGGACGACAGCTTTTCCAAGCCGGACAGGCCATAGACAAGCTCGGTTTGCCCGTTGCCGTCGATGCCCGCGATGCACACGATCTCCCCCGCGCGGACGGTCAGCGATACATCTTTGACGGCGTTGTTCTTGTGCACCTTGGACGGCACCGTCATGTGCTCGACCGAAAGGATCGGTTCGCCGGGATGCGGCTCATCCTTCTCCACAACAAGCTGAACGGGGCGGCCGACCATCATGCGGGACAGTTCCTCCTTGGTCGTTTCAGCCGTGTTGACTGTGCCGATATACTTGCCCTTGCGCAGTACCGTAACGCGATCCGATACATCCATAATCTCGTTGAGCTTATGGGAGATAAACAGCAGTGACTTGCCTTCCTTCGCCAGGCCCTTCATGATCTGCATGAGCTCTTCGATCTCCTGCGGGGTCAAAACCGCGGTCGGCTCGTCGAAAATCAGAATCTCGTTGTCTCGGAACAGCATCTTGAGAATTTCAACGCGCTGCTGCTGACCGACGGTGATGTCCTCCACTTTTGCGTCGAGATCCACGGCAAGGCCGTAGCGTTTGGATAGCTCCTCCACCTTCTTGCGCGCATTCTTTTTCTGCAAAAAGCCGAGCTTTGTTTCCTCGGCACCGAGGATGATGTTGTCCAGAACGGTAAAGACATCGATCAGCTTAAAATGCTGATGCACCATGCCGATGTGCAGCGCGGTTGCATCGTTTGGATTGTTGATCGTAAC
>JAUMVL010000013.1:0-8819 GCA_030530185.1 Clostridia bacterium
AACGTACCGGCGCAGGCATGATGGACTGCAAGAAGGCACTGGTTGAGACCGACGGCGACGTCGAAAAGGCAATCGACTATCTGCGTGAAAAGGGCCTCGCCAAGGCCGCCAAGAAGGAAGGCCGTATTGCAGCGGAAGGACTCGTAGACGAGTATCATACCGACAATTGTGCGGCGCTCGTCGAAGTCAACTGCGAGACCGACTTCGTTGCCAAGACCGATCGTTTCAAAGATTTCGTCAAGATGATCGCAAAGCAGGTTGTCGAGACCAACCCCGCTGACCTCGATGCGCTGATGAACTCCGAAATCAACGGTCAGACCGTGCAGGCGCTCCAGACTGCAGCGGTTGCCGAAATCGGTGAAAAGATCACGATCCGCCGCTTTGCCCGTATGGAGGGCGCGGTTGATACGTACATCCATCTCGGCGGAAGCCGCGGCGTTCTCGTTCAGTTCGAGTCCGCGTCCGATCCCGAAGCGATGCACGATGTCGCGCTCCAGATCGCAGCAGCCAGCCCCGTCTGCGTAGACGTTGCTTCCCTGCCGCAGGAGTTTATCGACCATGAACGTGCCGTCCAGCTGGCGACCGCAAAGGAAGAGAACGCCAACTCCGCCAAGCCGAAGCCCGACGCGATCGTTGAAAAGATGGTCGAAGGCCGCATGCAGAAGTACTACAAGGAAGTCTGCCTGATGGAGCAGCAGTTCGTCAAGAATCCCGACATCACGATCAAGGATATGCTCAAGTCCAAGGGCGCGTCCAAGGTTCTCGCATTCGTCCGCTTCGAGAAGGGCGAAGGCATTGAGAAGCGTCAGGAGAACTTTGCTGACGAAATCGCAAAGATGACCAAATAAGTTTCTATGAAATGCAAAAAGGATCTTGCTGTGCAGGTAAGATCCTTTTTTTGTAAAGAAAATGCGGAGAATTCGGAAAAACCGGTCGGGCGGTTGCCTTTTTTGCGGGATGATGATACAATAAAACGGAATCTGTCAAAGGACGGCGTACATGGTTTTTTCAAGTACGACATTTCTGTTTTTGTTTTTACCGGCGTTGTTGCTTCTGTATTTTATCGGGAAGGATATCCGGTGGCGCAACGGCGTTCTTTTGGCGTTTTCTTTGCTGTTTTACAGCGTCGGCGAGCCGATCTGGGTGTTCGGCATGATCGCGGTTACGCTGATCAATTGGTGGCTTGCTTTGCGTATCCGAAAGACGAAGCGCATCCGTACCCGAAAGCTCTTGCTGACGGCAGCCGTGATTGCATCGGTTGTTCTGCTCATTTACTTTAAGTATTCCGCGTTTCTTGTCAATACGTTTGCCGCTCTGTTCGGTGCGACTTGGCGTATGCCGGAACAGCATTTGCCGATCGGGATCTCCTTTTATACCTTTCAGGTATTGACCTATACGGTCGATGTCTATCGTAAAAAAGCGCAGCCGCAAACAAGCTTTGCGCGCGCGCTGCTCTATATTTCCTGCTTTCCGCAGCTGATCGCAGGCCCGATCGTGCAGTATGCCGACGTAGCCGACGCGCTTGCTGTGCGCAAGACTACCCCGACCGCGTTCTATACGGGCATGCGTCGGTTTGTGATCGGCCTGTCCAAGAAGATTCTGCTTGCGAACCTCTGCGGAGAAATGCTCGAGACGACACAGCTTGCCGGTACCGGCGCGGAGATGTCCCTGCTCGGCGCATGGATTTCAGCGCTGCTGTATGCGCTGCAATTGTACTTTGATTTCTCGGCTTATTCGGATATGGCGATCGGTCTCGGACGAGTGTTCGGTTTCCGGTACAAGGAAAACTTTGACTATCCGTACATCTCGGCATCGGTTACCGAATTCTGGTGGCGCTGGCACATGTCGCTGTCGGGATTCTTCCGTGATTACGTCTACATTCCGCTTGGCGGCAACCGCAAGGGTACGGCGCGTACGATTCTGAATCTGGCCGCGGTCTGGACGCTGACCGGCCTTTGGCACGGGGCGAGCTGGAACTTCGTGCTCTGGGGCGTCTATTACTTTGTGCTGCTCCTTTTAGAACGCTTCGTTCTGAAGGGCGTGTTGGAGAAGATTCCGAAAGCGCTGCGGCATGTTTTGACCATGCTTGCCGTGCTGATCGGTTGGGTTTTGTTCTACTACACGGATCTTTCCGCCGTTGGACAGCATCTGTTTGCCCTGATCGGAATTTCGACACAAAACGGCATTCACGCCGCTGCTCTGTGGGATGCCAAGCTTATCGGTCTGCTGCGCCGCTATACGGTGCTGCCGCTGCTGATGATTGTCTGCTGCCTGCCGATCGTGCCGAAGGTTAAGGCCTGGCTTGCCTTGGACGAGCAGCGCAAGCGTATCGGCGACGTGACAGCGACGGTTCTGGCGACGGGGCTGCTCGTTCTTTCGGTGCTGTTCCTAATGGGACAGACGTACAATCCGTTTATCTATTTCCGATTCTGAAAAGAGGTGCGGCATGGGACGCAAAATCTCATTCATTCTCGCATATTGGTGGTGCATGCTCCTGCTCGTGCTGGGGCTGATTCCGCTGTGCCTCGGAAACCGCGAGGGCGGTGTTTCCGAAACCGAGAACCGCACGCTGCAGGCGGCGCCGACCTTCTCACTGGCCAACTGGTTTGACGGTACATTTGCGTCCGAACTCGAAACGTATCTGTCCGATCAGATGCTTGGCCGCGATCGCATTCTGCGCGTCTCGCAGGGCGTGCTGAACGTATTCAACGTGGCGAGCGACGAGGAACGCATCTTAAATGCCAATCTGGACGAAGAGCTCGATCAGATGGCGAATGCGGGCGTAATGCCCGAAGATGACGAGCCGGTCCCTTTGGCACAGGCAGTGATGCAGGTTGTGATTGCGCCGGAGCCGACAAAGGCGCCTGCCGCCGCCGCGCCGACAGTTCCCCCGACGGCGGAAGCTGCAACGGAGACCCCGCAGGCGGATGCAACGCCGACGCCTGTACCGGTAGACCCCTCCGTAAGGGACCTTTCGATCGTGCGCAAGTTCGCGTTCCGCCGTGCGGACGGCTCCATGATGACCAAGTTCCGCTTCGGCGAGGACGACATGAGAAAGACGATTCAGTCGCTCAACGCCTACCGTGAAGCGGTGCCGGAGGATGGCAGCGTCATTTTTACCTACATTCCGTATTCGCAGGATGCCAATATTTGGCTGTTTGCACCGGATCAATATGTCGGCTGGTACAGCGATGTGGAACCGACCTTGCAGGCCAATGTCAACGACGGCGTCTATATCTATTCGACCGTTTCCGAGCTCGAACTGCATATGCAGGCGGGCGAGCAGGTGTATTACAAGGTCGATCACCATTGGTCGGGGCTTGGTGCGTTTTATTTGCAGCGTCGGATGATGACCTCTTGGGGCGTTCCGTCGACCGCATACGAGGATTACGACTATACCGTGCACGAGGGCTTTCGCGGTTCGCTGGCAAAAGATGTTTCGAGTGCGGTCAGCGATCGGCTCGAAGTGCCGGCGGCGCTTGCGCCGACGCGCGCATTCGTCTATCGCAAGCTTGATCAGCTGGTTCGGGAGGTACGCTACATGGAGCCGGAGCGCGTTTCATACAGTGCGTTCCTCGGCGGAACGCACTCGCCGTTCTATGTGGCCGAAACGGGCTTCCATACAGGGCATGCAGCGCTCGTAATCTGTGATTCATTCGGGAACGCGTTTGTGCCGTACATCGCGCCGTACTATGACCGCGTCTGCCTCGTGGACTTACGGGAAACACACTCGTTCGTAACCGGAGGCGGCGGTTCGCCGCTTCGAGAATACATCCGGCATTACGGGATCGACGACGTCTATTTCATTGTGTCGCGCGGGACGGGGATTGCATCCTCATACATGCAGTACACCGTGCGCAAGTATTTGTGAGGCGGCGTATGGCAAAGAAGAAAGCATTGTCAAAAAGCTTTGTCCGCATCTCGATCGTTCTATCAACGTTGCTGATGACGGTACTCGTTTTAGTCGGACTGGTATATTGGAAACGGCGTCCTGCGATTCTGGCCGAGCGTGCCGAAGCGGCGCTGCAGGGCAGCGATTACGAGAAGGCCGTGGCGCTGCTCGAGCAGATGGATCAGACGGAACAAACCGAAGCGCAGCTCCATTCGGCACGCTAAGGAGCTGCCGAAAAGCTGCTTGCGGAGGGGGACTATGCAGCGGCCGAAACCGCATTTTCGGCGCTCGGCGATTACGGAGATGCGAGGGAAAAGATCCTTGCCTGCCGCTACGGACTTGCCGAGCAAGCGTATTCCGCCGGGGCGTATGAGGAGGCCAAGGAACGGTTCTATGCGCTTTCGGGTTACAGCGATGCACTGCAGCGATACAACGACAGCCGTTATGCAATCGCGTCGCAAACCGAAGAAACCGATCGGGAAACAGCGTTTGCTTTGTTTTATGAGCTCGGCGGGTTCTCGGACGCGAAGCAGCAGGCGGAACGAATTGCGATTGCGATTACGGGGATGCCCGATCCGGAGAATGCCGTGAACTATATGCTCGGTGTTTCGGAAGAGGAAATTCTGGCGCGAGATCGTTTGAAAACGATCCGTACGGCGCTGCCCCAAAACGTGCTTGCCGTTGGATTTTATCATACGGTCGGATTGAAAGCGGATGGAACGGTAATCGCTGCGGGACGCAACCAGGAGGGACAGTGCGCCGTCGAGAGCTGGAAGAACGTGACGGCAATCGACTGCGGCGCGTATCATACGGTCGGCCTGCTTTCGGACGGCACGGTCGTTGCAGTCGGACGCAACAGTGAGGCACAGTGCAACGTGCAGAGCTGGACAGGCATCGTCGCGATTGCCTGTACCGATTACGATACGATCGGGCTGCGATCGGACGGGACCGTCGTGCATACGGGATACCATGCGTATCCGGAGCTTGCCGGATGGACGAATGTAGTTTCGATCGGCGGCGGCTCCTATGCAGCGGTCGCCCTGACGGAGTCGGGTCAGGCACTGTCTTCGCATAGCTCCTCGCGCAGCGAAGCGCTCTCTGGCGCATTGGTGCTCGACGCATCAACGGGTTATGCAGCGGCACTGCTGGAAACCGGAGCTGTGGTTTTGAGCGGAGAACAGCAGCCGAAATGGACCGATGCGGTTGCGATCAGTGCGGGCAGCACCGGCATTTTGGGCATCGACGCCGACCAAAAAGTGCTCACACATTGGTTTCGCATGCGTGATGCGCTCGACTTTACGGACATTCATGATGCAGTCGCAGTTGCGGCGGGCGGTACGCATTCGGCCGTGCTGAAGGCGGACGGCATGGTGATTGCACGCGGCAGCAACGAGTACGGCGAATGCGACACCGCAGCATGGAAACTCGCATCCACATCCCTGCCATCCGCATGAACGGAGAGAACCGCATACTTGACAGATGCGGACACGGATGCTATACTGAACCAAAATAAAATATATCTTCAGGGCGGGGTGCAATTCCCCACCGGCAGTATAGTCTGCGAGCCAGTGGCATGAATCGGTGCAATTCCGATACCGACGGTACAGTCCGGATGAAAGAAGATCAAACGCTCCGGGGACGTGTCCTTGGAGCGTTTTTCGCCCTCCGGGAGGAGATCTTTATGACAAACAGTAAACAAACACGCTTCTCAACCAAGACCGTTGCGGCGATCGGCATTCTGTGCGCGATCGCGTTTGTTGCCAAATTGCTTTCCACGGTTTTTCCGACGGTTGCCGGCTTCCTGTCGTTTGACCTCAAGGATGTCGTGATCGTAATCGGCGGCTTCATGCTTGGACCGCTGACGGCAGCGATGATCGCTTTCATCGTTTCGCTTGTCGAGATGGTTACCGTCAGTACGACCGGCCCGATCGGACTGTTGATGAATGTGCTGGCAAGCTGCTCGTTTGCATGTGTCGCCGCAGTTGTCTATCGAAAAAGACGCAGCATGCGCGGTGCAATCGTCGGTCTCGTGCTTGGGGTTCTTTGCATGACCGCCGTTATGCTGCTGTGGAACTGGCTGATTACACCGCTGTATATGAAGGTGGACCGTTCTATGGTTGTCGGCATGCTCGTTCCGGTATTTTTGCCGTTCAATCTGGTCAAGGGCGGTATCAATGCAACGCTTGCGCTGCTGCTGTATAAGCCGATCGTAACGGCACTTCGGAAGGCGCATCTGATTTCGGAGAGCGAATCCTCCAAGCGGGAAACGAAGTGGGGCGTCATAATCGTTTCGGTTGTGCTTTTGATTACGTTTGTATTGTTGGCTCTCGTGCTTGCCGGAAAACTGTGATGGAGCACTTGACCGGAATTTGGATTCGGGATCGAGAAAAGGAACAATTCGTATGAAGGGAGACCCGCAATGCAGTTGAAACTGGACACGAACAAGGTGTATGCGATCGCACTCGAAGGCGGTGGGGCCAAGGGCGGCTATGAGATCGGCGTTTGGAAAGCATTGAATGAAGTCGGTATTCGCTATGAGGCAGTTTCGGGCACATCGGTCGGCGCGCTGAACGGCGCAATGATGGCGATGCGTGACTATGACAAGGCGGTCGAAGCGTGGAACGGCATTCGGATGTCGAGCATCGTTTCGGTCAGCGAAGCCGAGGAGAGCGAGCTCAAAAAGATGTTCTCCGGCGCGATGCCGCTCGGCGACTTGCCGGAATACCTTCCGCGGCTATTGGACCTGGTCAAAAGCGGCGGTCTGGATATTGCGCCGATGCGGGCGTGGATGCGTGCCGTGATCGAACCGGAAAAGATTCGGAAGTCGGACGTCAACCTGTACGTGACAACCGTTTCGCTCGGTGAGCGCAAGGGCCTTGAAATCAAGGTCAACGATCTCGAAACCGACGAACAGATTTACGACATGCTGCTTGCGAGCGCTTACCATCCCGCGTTCAAAAATGAACCGCTGTCCGATGGCAAGCAGTATCTTGACGGAGGGGCGTTCGATTCGTTTCCGCTGCATGCACTGGTCGAAAACGGATACAAGGATCTCATCGGCGTTCGGCTGCCGGGCGGCCTGGGCATTGAGCGTGCGTTTCGGATTCCCGACGACGTTCACGTTACGATCATCAAGCCGAATATCGACCTCGGAGGGGCGCTCGACTTTGATGCGGAGCGTGCTCGTTACCACATGCAGGTCGGATATTTCGATACAAAGCGCGTGCTTTACGGCTTATATGGCAGAAAGTATTACATCGAACGCACGCTTTCAGACCGCAACGCGCTCGATTGGCTGCTTGATCGCTATGAGCGCGACGGCAAGCTGGACCCGCTGCGTCCGCTGATTGAAAACGAACTGCCTGCTGTTGCGCGGCGGCTCGGTCTGCGTGAGGGAGACTATTATGAGCTGATGCTTGCGGTGCTTGAGGAGGAAGCGGAACAGCGCGGCGTAGACCCGTTTGTGATCCGTACCGACCGTGATTTTATGCGCGCGATTGCGGATGTCGAACTGGCACGCCGGAAAGCGGAAAAGGATGCCGTAGCGGTACAGGCTTGAAAAACGAAACAGACAGCCCTTGTCGGAACGAGAACACGGCAGGGGCTTTTTTGATACGCAAGAGGCAGCGCGTTCCGGAACGGATGGGGCAGGGGATGCCGGAGACGGTTTTTACATGCAGGCAGAATTCCACGCTTTATCCTTGCATTTTGCGGTGGGATCGGATATACTTATTCTGTATGGGTATCGTTTGATGATGCACTGTTGAATCAAAGGAGGATCGGCATGGCAGAGTTAATGGAATATAAATGCCCTTGCTGCGGCGCGGGATTGACGTTTTCCAGCGCGCTTCAGAAAATGAAGTGCGAGTATTGTGATTCGGAATTCGACGTGGAAACGCTCAAGGCCTACGATGAAGCGCTCAAAAAAGCGGAGGCCAAGGATCCGGAGGTCGATGTGCCGACCGGCTCGGAATGGAAGTTCGGCGAGCAAGACGGCATTCGTGTCTATGTGTGTCAATCCTGCGGCGGCGAGGTGCTTGGCGACGATACGCTTGCGGCAAGCGCCTGTCCGTTTTGCGGCAACCCGGTCATCATGAAAGAGCAGTTTGCCGGCGATCTCCGACCCGATCTGGTTATCCCGTTCAAGCTCGATAAAGCCGCGGCAAAGGCGGCGTTTGAAAAGCACTTGATGGGAAAGAAACTGCTGCCAAAAGTGTTCCGCAGCGAAAACCACATCGACGAAATCAAGGGCGTCTACGTTCCTTTCTGGCTGTTTGATGCCGATGTGGATGCGACGGTGCGTTACCACGGCACACGGACGCGCGCATGGTCGGATCTGCGATACAATTATGTGGAGACGAGTCATTTCTCAATTTTGCGGAGTGCCGAGCTCGGCTTTGCGGGCATCCCGGTGGATGGATCCAAGAAAATGGACGACGCGTTGATGGAGTCGCTGGAACCGTTTGATCTCAAGGATGCCGTCGATTTTCAGACCGCATATCTGTCGGGCTACTTTGCCGATCGCTACGATGTATCGGCTGAGGAGAGTACGCCGCGTGCAAACGAGCGACTGCGCATCTCCACCGAGAATGCCGTGGCCGGGACTGTTTCCGGCTTTGCGACGGTCACGCCCGAGAGCGCAAATGTAAAGACCGTCGACAGCCGGTCCCAATACGCGCTGTTCCCGGTATGGCTCCTGAATACCACATGGAACGGGCAGAAGTATACCTTTGCAATGAACGGCCAGACCGGCAAGTTTGTCGGAGATTTGCCGCTCGATAAGGGTGCCTATGCGCGATGGCTTACGTTTGTGGGCCTGGGCGCTGCGGCAGGACTGTATCTGCTCATGACCGCATGCTCGTTTTTCGCGTAAGGGGGTGACGGAAATGAAAAAGAAATTTGCGATTCTGCTTTCCGTTGTTCTTCT
>JAUMVL010000013.1:8829-15950 GCA_030530185.1 Clostridia bacterium
CGGCGCTTGCGCTTGCCGACATTGCCGATCTGCCCACCACGCGGCAGCAGCCGCTGCTCGTCGATGAGGGAGATATTCTGACAGAGAGCGAGGAAGCACAGCTGCTTGCCGAACTCGAACGCATCAGCGCCGAACAGAAATGCGACATCGCAGTGATCATTCCGCGCTCGCTCGGCTACAAATCGGCGGAGACGTTTACCGAGGATTTCTATGACAACAACGGATACGGCCAAAGCACGACCAAGGATGGCGTCATGCTGATGGTCTGCATGGAGGAACGGGATTATTCCCTCGATTCGGCCGGCGCGGCACAGGACTGGTTTGATTACAGCACGCGTCTGAAAATCGAAGACGATTTTCTGCCCGATTTATCGAACGGCAACTATCTCTCGGCATTTTTGACCTATGCGTCCGACTGCGAGCGGGTTCTGAAATCGGTCGATCGCAGGGAGGTACTGTATCTTTCCGATCTCGGAGGTTTTTTGACGGCTCAGCAGCAGACGATCGTGACGCGAACCCTCGAAAGCAACAGTCATGTCGGCAGCCTTTGCGACATCGTCGTGCTGACCGTAATGGACCTTTCGGGACAGAGTGCAAGCGACTATGTGACCACGCTTTATTCCAACGGAGCATATCGCCACGGCGTCAGCGACGACAAGATCGTCATGGTTGTGGACCGCGCGGCGTCGAAGTGCTATTGTGTGACCGGAGGGAGCGCAAGCCGGTATTTTGCCGATGCAGATCTGTCGAATATGGAGAGCGCAGCGGCAGCGAAACTTTCCGGCGGCGATCCGGTCGGTGCATTCACGGGCTTTGCCGAGACGGCATACAGCCGCATCTATTCCTACTATGAGAGCCAGTACCAAAACAACTATGGTTATGCGCAGCGGACGCCGCAGCTGCTGTCGGGTCCGCGTGCGTTCATCAGCCTTGGATTCGGGCTGATCGTCGGCCTGATTGTCGTATCGTCGCTGAAGAACCAGCTCAAATCGGTGCGTGGACAGGTGGCTGCGACGGACTATATGCGGAAAGATTCGATGCGGTTGACCGACAATCAAGACCTGTATCTGTATTCCAACGTCGCAAAGACGCCGCGGGCAACCGAGAATCGCACCGGCAGCGGCGGCGGACACAGCGGCGGCAGTCATTTCTCCTCCGGCGGCATCTCACACAGCGGCCACGGCGGAAAGTTTTGATGCAATCATGACACGGGGAGGGGAATTGCCCCTCCCGTTTTCAAAGGAGCAGCATGGAACAACGAACCTTTTTTGAAACCGACACCGCACGGCCGCTTGCAGCGCGGCTCCGGCCGAACACGCTGGAGGAGTTCGTAGGACAGCGGCATCTGATCGGTGAAGGAAAGATTTTACGGCGGCTGATCGAGACCGACCGCGTCTCGTCGATGATCTTCTGGGGCCCGCCGGGCGTCGGAAAGACGACGCTTGCGCGAATTATTGCGAATTCGACGAAGGCCAAATTCATTGATTTTTCCGCGGTCACGAGCGGCATCAAGGAGATCAAGCAGGTCATGCAGCAGGCCGAAGATAACCTGCGCTTCGGTGAAAAGACGATCCTGTTTGTCGACGAAATCCATCGGTTCAACAAGGCGCAGCAGGACGCATTCTTGCCGTTTGTGGAAAAGGGCAGCATCATTTTGATCGGAGCAACGACCGAAAATCCGTCGTTTGAGGTCAACGGCGCATTGCTGTCGCGCTGCAAGGTGTTCGTACTGCAAGCGCTTTCGAGCGAGGACTTGACGGCACTCCTTTCGCGTGCGCTCGCCGATCCGCGCGGCTTTGGTTCATGGAAGGTCGTCTGTCCGCACGAGATTCTGGAAACGATCGCAGGCTTTGCAAACGGTGATGCGCGAACGGCGCTGTCCACACTCGAAATGGTCGTGCTCAACGGCGAGATGGACGGCGACACAATCACAGTTACGCAGGAGACGGTCGAGCAATGCATTTCCAAAAAGTCGCTGCTCTATGACAAGGGCGGTGAGGAGCATTATAACCTGATTTCCGCGCTGCACAAGTCGATGCGCAATTCCGATCCGGATGCAGCGATCTACTGGCTGGCGCGCATGCTGGAGGCGGGCGAGGACCCGCTCTATATTGCAAGACGCATCGTACGCTTTGCCAGCGAGGACGTCGGTCTTGCCGATCCGCGCGCAGTGGAGATATGCGTTGCAGCGTATCAGGCATGTCACTTCATCGGCATGCCGGAATGCTCGGTGCACCTGACGCAGGCGGTGACGTACCTGTCGCTTGCGCCCAAGTCGAATGCAATGGAGGTTGCCTATAACGCTGCACGGGACGATGCGATCAAGATGCTTGCCGAACCGGTGCCGCTTGTGATTCGCAACGCGCCGACCAAGCTGATGAAAAATCTCGGCTACGGCAAGGGCTACCAGTATGCGCACGACACGGCGGACAAGCTGACCAATATGCAGTGCCTGCCGGATTCGCTCCTCGGCCGCGAATACTATCGCCCGACGGATCAGGGACTTGAGGGCAGGTTCAAGGAACGGCTGGAGCAGATCAAGGCATGGAAAGAGGAGCATAAGAACGGATGAGCATCCGTTCTTTTTCATTGTAAACAAAAACGGAACCCGCTTGGGGTTCCGGATGCTAACAGGTCTTATGGGTCGGTTGTGGGTGTTATTCTGCGACGTAGGGCAGCAGAGCCATGACACGTGCGCGCTTGATGGCGACGGCCAGGTCGCGCTGATGCTCGGCACACACACCGGACATGCGGCGGGGCATGATCTTACCGGCTTCGGTAATGAATCCCTGCAGTTTACGCGTGTCTTTATAATCGATGGATGTGGCCTTCTCAACGCAGAAACGGCAAACTTTACGTCTCGAACGCGGACGGCGCGGACGCAGTTGTTTACGATCTTCCATGGTGCAAGCCTCCTGTAAATTTTAATTAGAATGGCAGCTCATCGGCGTTGATGTCGGTGAAGCCCGAAAGATCCTGTGCAGGCGCCTGCGGACGCGGAGCGGAATAACCGCCGCCGGCATTGTCATCGCTGGAGCGCGGAGTCAGGAATTCGACTTCATCGGCCGATACGTCGAGAGACATGCGAGTCGTCCCATCCTTTGCCTCGTACTGGCGTGCCTGTAGCTCGCCGATGACCGCAACCTTGCGGCCCTTGGCAAGATAACGCGAGCAGGTTTCGCCCAGCTGCCGCCACGCATTGATGCGGAAGAAGTCGGTTTGACGTTCGCCGCCCTGCGAAGCAAATCTGCGGTTCACGGCAATCGTGAACGAGCACACCGTCACGCCGTTGGACGTGGTACGGGTTTCGGGATCATGGGTCAGATTTCCGATCAACGTAATCTTATTCATTGGGGTTCCTCCGTTTGATCGTTCCGATTCGTTGGTTGGGTTTATGCCTCTTTACGGGTAACCATGTAACGCATGATGCGCTCATCGTTTCTCAGATTACGCTCGAGCTCGCGGGGGAGTTCCGGGTTCGCGTTGAAGTTCACGAGCACGTAGAAGCCCTCGGTTTTGTAGTCGATTGCGTAAGCCAAGCGACGCTTGCCCCATACATCCGTCTTTTCGATCTCACCGCCGTTATCGGTGATGATTTTGGCAAACTTATCCTGAACGGACTGATTCGCTTCGTCATCCAATTCGGGCGTGATCACGTACAAAACTTCGTACTGATTCATGTTTTTCACCTCCTTATGGTCTGTTGGCCTTCCTCGTGGAAAGCAAGAAGGACCGTTAGCCGATACAATATATCATAGAACCGCCCGGATTGCAAGCATTTTTCGGGGTTTTTGCAAAAGATTTTTTCATTGTCTCCCATCGATTTTTATGCTATACTGATCGCATGAACGAACAGGCTCTCTATCAGAAAACAACTGAAAAATCGCTGCGCGGACCGTTCCTGTTTTTGGGAAGCGAAGAACTGACCAAGCAAGAGGCGCTTGATCGCGTTCTTGCATCGCTCGATCCGGCATTCGGCGATATGAATCTGCACCGGCTGAAGGGGCCTTCGGCGCGGGATCTGCTGAATGCAGCGGATCAGCTGCCGTTTTTTGATGCGTTTCATGTGGTTGTCGTAACCGAATGGAGCGATCCGGACCTGTATGACGGACTGACTGCCGAGAACAAAAAAGCCCCCGGTACGCTCGAACGGTTCTTCTCCCTGCGCGATGCGATCGTGCTGTTTGTTCGACGCGGCGATGCCAAGGAGACAAACTTTTCCAAATTGTTTTCCGCGCGGGATCGACTCATCCGGTTCGATGCGTTGACGGTCGACCGCGCAGCCAAGTTCTGCATGCGCGAAGCCGCGCTGAAAAATGCCATTCTCGACGATCGAACCGCGCGGGTGCTGATCGATATGGTCGGAACCGACGCGTATCGGCTGCGAAATGAGCTCAGCAAGGCCGCAGGCTATGTAGGCGCTCGCGGAACGATTACCAAGGCAGTGCTTGAAGAAGTTGTAACGACTTCGACCGAATACAACGCGTTCAAAATGCTCGATGCGCTGCTTGCGGGCAACAAAAAAGCCGCGATGCAGATGCTCGAAGCGCAGCTTTCCCTTGGGAAGGAATTGCCGATGGGCGTTGCGGGGTTTTTGGAAGGTCGCTTGCGCCTGATGCTGATTGCCCGTGAAATGCTCGACCAAAAACGTCCGAAGGGGGAGATCGTCTCGCGCATCGGCGGAAACCCGTATGCGGCCGATGCCGCGATCAAAAGCGCGCAAAAGCATTCAACGGCAAAGCTCAAGTCCGCCGTCGCATCCTTTGCCGAGGTCAATGCACTGGTCAAGATGGGCGAGCGCGACGAGCGAAACGCCCTGTTTGCCGCCATCTATCGTAATTTCTGATGATGGGCTGCCGTAAAAGGCGCCAGACCATTTACGGCAACGGTCAATGGAGAAATATCTTTGCATGAAGAAAAGACAGAAAACCCGTCTTTTTCTCTGATTTTATGCCGTTAGTTAGCCGGTTTCTCGCGCTCGACTTAGCTTACTATCGTCTTCGGACGAGAATTTCGGCTTTTGTCATCCTTATCGATAGCCCCATTGTCTGGTAATCAATCCGAAAACGCACCGCTGCGCAGCAGATAGGCGGGGGAACAGCTCCAGGCGTGGCACCAGCTGTTGACGATCGTGCCGCCGTAGGGCGATGCATCCGGCGCGTCGGGGTTCCAGATCTCCCAGAACGTGTCCGCATCGCGCTCGACCATGCTGCCCCAATATGCTTTCAGATGGGCAAGGGCGACGTCCTGCATGCCCGTGGCAAGCAGCGCTTCGAGATAATAATGGTGCATGTACGGCGAAACCATCGGATAATCCGTCGGGGCTTGCGGAATGCGTGAAAGCAGCTCGGCCGCTTCGTCCGTTTCGAGCACGCCGCCGAGCACCATCCAGATCTGTGCAGCCGGCGACACTTGCTCGTTCGAGACAAAACAGCGCTGCTTCTCATTCCAATACCGCCGCTTTGCTGCCGCCCGATGCAGGGCAAGCTCCGCAGCGTAGTGCTCGGCGCGTTTCGCATCGTGCATCCGGTTGGCAAGCACGATCGCATATGGCAGGGCATAGAGCAGGACGCCCTCGGCGCACGCTGCTTTGTCGAGCCCGGGACACCAGTCGATGAATGCTGCATCCGAGAATGCTTGCGATACCACGCCGTTCTCACACGATGCAAGCGCTCGGTCGATCTGCAGCACAGCGAGCTCAGACAGGTCGTGCAGTACTTCGGCGTCCTCGTATTCGCGCAGATATTCCTCGAGCGCGATCGGATAGAACAGCGCATAGTCGGAAAACCAAGTATCGTCGGCCGTTGCTTCATTGTCCGTAAAGATGCAGGCCGCAATCCGATCGTCGGGGAAGCGCGTCCCCGCAAACAGGTATAAGCAGCGACGGACAAGGTCACGATGCCGGAAGCTGCGGTAATTGATCAGCGCCTGCAAACGGAAGTCACCAAGCCACAGCCGCCGGTCGCGCTTCGGTCCGTCCTCGAACACCTCCTGCATGCAGTCGGCAAGCGTTTTGAGGCTGATCGCATCGATCCGATCGAGCAGCGGGTCCCCGCAGCGAAGCGGGGAAACGGACGATTGCTCGACCGCACTGACCGCGCGGCATACAATGTTGTCAAACGTCACACGATATTTTTTCGAGGTGTCAAGCACTGTGATCTTCAGATAGCGGAACGCATAACGGCGCGGCAGATGCAATTCACCCGGGACCCGGTCGAGATGCAGGTGCTCCTCCTGAATCCAGCTTTTGGAAATCCAACCCCGATACGTTTCCGCATCCTCGTCCAGTTCGCCTGCAACTTCTGCAAATTGCAGCTTCAGGTACGCCGGTGCGTCGGGATGGCTGCCAACAAATCCGACCTTCAGGGTGCAGTAGCCCACCCAATGTGATCCGAAGTCGAGACAGACGCTATCGCCGGCGCCAAATGCTTGTTTGGAAAGCGCATCCAACGCGATCGGCATGCCGCAATCCTTGTTCCCTTCGGTCATGCGGTATGCCGCGATCGGCCGCACCGTCGTTTCGAGCAGCTGCGGCTGATACGCTTTTGCTTTTTTTAACAGCGCATCATCGTCTTTTGGAACAAAGTCCTCGATGATGCTGATTCGTTCCACATCCATGGGCGCTCCTTTTGCCGCAAAGCGGCATCCATTGATCGCTGCATAGTATATCAAAGAATGTGACGCTTGAACAGCCGTTATTTTCGGACGAACGCGTATTTTACAATTTGTTTTTGAAAAAAGCCCCGCGTCGAATGGACACGGGGCTTTCTGCTGAAAATCCGATTTTATTCAATTTCAAGCGTCCGCTTTTCGGGTTCGGTCTTCTGCTTCTTCGGAAGCGTCAGCTTCAGAACGCCGTTCTCATATTTGGCCTTGATGTTCTCGGCGTCGATCAGCGATACGTCGAACGAACGGCTGTAGGTACCGTACGAACGCTCAACCCGCAGGTATTTGTCCTTGTGCTCCTTCTGCTCGCTCTCGGAGTGCCGCTCGGCGTGGATCGTCAGCGTATCGCCGTTCAGATCCAGACGAATGTCCTTCTTGTCAAAGCCAGGCAGGTCGGCCTCGATCAGGTATGAATCGCCCTGATCGGAAATATCGGTCTTGAACATCGCAAGCTC
>JAUMVL010000241.1 GCA_030530185.1 Clostridia bacterium
CGGAAACGCCGTAGCGTCCCTCCTCCTGGTCGTTCAGGGCAAAGTGCTTGACAAACGTGAGCACGCCGCGGCTCCGGATTCCCTGCACCTCGGCAGCGCAGATCTCGCCGGAAAGCCAGCCGTCCTCGGAGAAATACTCGTTGTGGCGTCCGAGATACTGCGTGCGGTGAATGTTGGCTCCCGGCGCATAGATGCCGGCGATTGCGGACGCGCTCGTGCCCTGATTGCCGTGCATCATGTCCTCGCCGATGCACTTGCCGACCTCTTCGACCAATTCCCGGTTATACGTCGCCGCCATCACATCCTCGGACGGGAATGCCATGCCGCTGCCGCCGCCCATCAGGCTCTTGGTAAAGCCCGTCGGGCCATCCATCTGCTGTGTTGCGGGGAGGTTGATCTCCGGCTGCGCCTTGGTGTTGTACGCGCCGTTGTAGATCATGTCGATCTTGTTTTCATAGGAGATCTGTGCGATCAGCGCGTCCCACGACGGATCGTCGTAATCGACCGTCACATAATCGATCGCGTTTTTGTCGCCCGCTGCTCCGCTCGCCGGAACCGAAGCATTCGCCCAGTAGGCCGCTTTCATCTTCTCGGCGATCGCCGCCCGTCCGCGCTCTTCATGGGTCAGGCCGTCCGCCCACATCGCGTCGGTCACGCGGAGACTCTGCGTCGTCGGGAACGTGCCCGTCCAATCCGCGCGGGACAGATACGTCACGGTCTGTCCGTCCGCGCCGTCGTATTTGTTCAGGTCTGCATTGTCAAACCGGTTCGTGATCGGGTTGCCGGTGTAGGCCGAAACGGCGTAGGTCGTCGTATCGAGCGCATCCAACGTCCACTTGGCGGTAAGGCTTGCGTCACCCAAAGCGTCCATGCGGCTTGCATCCGCGCCCTTGGCAGCAAGGATGTTGTTGACCGCGTTGTGCGCGTCGGTGCCGACCGTGAAGTAATAATCGCCCGCGTCCATGATGTACGTCTTGGCGTTGTTCGCATCGTAGCTGGTCAGATCGTCCTTGTGGATCTCGATCGCAAAGTGTTCGGTATCCCCCGCCTTGATCGCCTTTTTATCGAAGCCGCAAAGCTCGACCGCCGCCTTTTCAACGCCGTTTTCCCGATCATAGTCGGTATACGGGGACTGGAAATAGATCTGAACGGTGTGCAGTCCATCGCGGTCACCGGTATTTTTCACATCCACCTCGGCGGTAAACGATGTGCCGTTGTCGGTCAGCTTGAAATTCGAATAAGCAAACGTCGTATAGCTGAGACCTGCTCCGAATGGGAACGCAACCACGTCGCCATAGACAAAGTCGCCTGCATTCCCCCGGTTCAGCACATAATCCTCATACCGCGTTTCAAAGTAGCGGTACCCGACATAGATGCCTTCCTGGTACACGACATAATTGCGGTTGCACTTTTCAATGCCCGGCGCCGTGTTGTTCTGCGCAAACTCCAATCCGAGCTCGTCGGCGTTCGTATACGGGAACGCGTCGTAGTTCGCCATCGCCGGAGACGCATGGTTATCCTTCAAAAACGTATCGACAATGCGGCCGGAGGGGTTCACCTTGCCCGCAAGAATATCGATCGCGGCAGGCAGTCCGTTCATGCCGAAGTTGCCGGTCCAAAGCACCGCATCGATGTCATAGCGATCGACAAAATCAAGCTGCAGCGTCGAGGACGAGTTCAGCAGAACGACGATCCGCCGGAACGTGCCGTTCGCCTTCAGCGCCTTCAGGTTTTCCAAAAGATCCGTTTCCTCTTTGCAGAGCCGCAGATAGTCGCCGCCGGTCATGTACGGTTCGAGCGATTCGCGGGCGTTCGGCAGATCCGCGCCCTCGCCGGACGAACGGGACAGCAGCACGAGCGCGCAGTCGCCGTAGTCGGCAAACGTCGCCTTGACAGCATCCGGCATCTTCTCCCACGGCACCTCGCCGATGCGGTATTGATCGGGGCTGCCGCCGGAGAGCTTGGCATTCTCGCGCTTATAGCCGGAGGTCTTATAGAACTTCCACAAGTCCTTGTTCACGCAGTCCTCCGAAAACGAATCCTGCAGCGCGGCATAGATGCTCTTGGCGTCGCCGGTTGCCATGAACGCCGAACCCGTACCGGTCAGAACCGGATCCGCCACGGACTGCGAGAACAGCGAAATCTTCGCATCCGCAGGCAGCGGCAGCGCATTGTTGCGGTTCAGCAGCAGCGCGGCGCCCTCGGCTTCCACGTTGTAGCAGGTCTCCCAGTCGTGCGCAACAAGGTCTTCCTCGTTTTCGTAATCCGTCCAATAGAAGATCGTCGAATCCTCGACCGGAATGATCTTTTGCGTCTCGGCGCCGAGCGCCGCGTTGATCATCGTCGCATAGTAATCCGTGACCGGAATCGCCGCGATCAAAATCGCCGTCAGAACGGTCAAAATCACGGTGATGATGCTCCATGGTTTGCCCTTTTTCATGTTATCCCTCCGATTTTTCATTGTCTTTACTATACCGATTCATCCCGCCAAAAACAAGAAACGCCGCACAGCCTTGCGCTGAAGCGGCATAGGTTCCAGGTTTATCAGGCATCGGTTACGACATCGGCAGCAGCACCGTCAGAAAATACATGCTGCCGTGCTGCT
>JAUMVL010000242.1 GCA_030530185.1 Clostridia bacterium
GGTCGGTTTGGGCGTATTTGTCGGCTTGGCAGTTGGTTTTGCCGTCGCTTTTGCGGTTGCCTTGGCAGTCGCCTTTGCAGTGGCTTTTACGGTCGGCTTTGGTGTGCCGGGAACCGGCGTCTTGGTTGGAACCGGTGTCGGAGTTGCCAAAGGAACTGCCTCGTCGGAATACAGAATCGTATAAACATCCCGATTGATCTCGCCGTTGATCGCCATATTGTTTTTTGATTGGAACATTCGGACAGCCATCTCGGTCTGCGGACCATAGTAACCGGACACTTTGTCATAATAATATCCAAGCTCCGAAAGCCGCTCCTGCGCACTGCGAATGTCAACGCCGTTGTCGTTGGATTTGGCACGGTAGGCCTGTGCATCCTCGGCAAACAGCATTTCCTGCAATTCACTTGTAGCGATTCCGGTCTGAATCAGATTGTTGGCGCGCTGAAACAGTTTCACTGCGTTTTCGGTAGAAACCGTGTAAAGCGAGGATTCTTCGTCATAATCCATGTATCCGAGTTCCATCAACCGCAGATGCAAGGCAGTGACGGAGGAATTCACGTCGCCAAACTGTAGGGTCGCATACTTTGAAACATTGATATAGAGCGGTTCGGTCGGCTGAGCGGAAGGCACCTCCGTTGTCGCTTCGAGCGGCGCCGAGAGGGATCCGCTCGGAATCGGAGCGTCGACCTGAAACTGTTCAATGGTCAGATATTCGGTCTCGCTGTTGGCTTCCCGGAGAAAAGAAAAGGATCCAAAACGAAGCGTAAACGCGCTTATCACAACAACCGCAGCCATTCCGAGAATGCCAACGATCAGGATGAGAATACCGAGCGGGATTCGGCGATTGGATTTTTTGGGGGAATATTTCATCAAAATCTCTCCTTATTCGCTTTTCATTATAGCAGAAAGCGGAACGTTATTTGTCAGAGAATCTTGAAATTTTTATGAATATTTTTTTGTTATTCCAATATGAACAATCTTGTGATATACTGATACTGTTTTATGGCAGTCTTACGAGTGGAAAATCTTAGAAAATCCTTCGGGACGCGGACGTTGTTTTCGGACGTTTCCTTTGAGATTCAACCCAGCGAACATGTTGGGCTGATCGGAGTCAACGGGAGCGGGAAGACAACGCTGTTTCAGATACTGCAAAGAAAGACGGAACCTGATGCAGGCCGCGTCGGGATTGCATCCGGCGCACGGGTTTCCTATGTGGAGCAGACGCCGAATTTGGATGCAAATACCGATCTGTATGCCTTTACGCTCGAGGCGTTTTCGGAACTGATCGAATTGGAAACCCGGTTATCCGAGATTACGGAACGGATTGAACAGCATCCATCGGACCGGGATCGACTGATTGCGTTGCAGGATACGCTGCTGACTTCCTTCGATCGGCAGGGCGGCAGCACGTTTCGGGCACGAACGCGTTCCACCTTGCTCGGACTCGGGTTCTCCGAAGCCGATTTGAACCGCTCGGTACTGGAGTTCTCAGGCGGTCAGATTTCCAAAGCGATGCTTGCCCGCGCCATTTTGCGTGAAGCGGATATTTTGTTGCTCGATGAGCCGACCAACAATCTTGATGTGGTTGCGATCCGATGGCTCGAAGAGTATCTCAAGGCCTTCCGCGGAGCGGTTCTCGTGATCTCTCACGACCGTGCTTTTTTAGATGCAACCGTCACGCGCATTCTGGAATTGTCGCATGAAACCATTCGAACGGCGAAGGGAAACTACACGCGCTATCTCGAACAAAAGATGTCTGCGCAAGAGCTTGCTCAGAAACAATATTTCAGACATCAGAAGGAAATCAAGCGAATACAGGGCATTATCGAACAGCAAAAGCGCTGGAATCAGGAACGCAACTATATCACAATTGCCTCAAAGCAAAAGCAGATTGACCGGATCAAGGCCGAAATGGTTCCCCCGGAAGCAGAGGAAAAGAGCGTTACGTTCCGTTTTCCGGATCCGAAACCGACCGGGAATGAAGTAATTGTACTGAAGGAGCTTGCAAAGGCATACGGCAACACGCCCGTTTTCGATGGACTCAACCTGCTGGTACAAAAAGGACAATGCGTTTGCATCATCGGAGAGAACGGGTGCGGAAAGTCTACCCTGCTGAAAATTCTGGTGGGGCAGGAGGAGCCGACCGGCGGCACCTACAAGCTCGGTGCCGGCGTTCAGATCGGATACTATGCACAGCATACCAGAGATCTTGACGAGTCCAAAACCGTCATTGAAGAGCTGTACGATGCATTTCCGATGATTTTGCCGAATGATTTGCGCGGGTACCTTGGCATGTTCCTGTTCCGCGGGGACGATATCTACAAGCGGGTCGGGACGCTGTCCGGCGGAGAGCGGGCGCGAATTCAATTGCTGAAATTGGTTCTGTCCGGCGCAAACGTACTGCTGCTTGATGAACCGACGAATCATTTGGACATTGCTTCGGCGGAGGTGCTGGAGCATGCGATCGAACAGTTTACGGGAACGGTCCTGATCGTATCGCATGACCGATATTTGGTAAACCGCCTTGCAGATCGGATCATCATCCTGTCGTCGCACGGGCTGATTGAGCAGACCGATGAAACGGAGGATATGTTCGACCGGATC
>JAUMVL010000243.1 GCA_030530185.1 Clostridia bacterium
GGCTGTACATTCAGGTGGCATATCTGCTGGCGTCTGAGGAAACAGTCGCGCGCGAATTTGGCGTATACGATGGCGTTCGTGATAACTTCCCCAAATATGTCGTTTCGCTGGATGAATTGGATATGAGCCGGGACGGGATCAAACATCGAAACATTCGCGATTTTCTCCTGATGCCGGAATGGAATTAATCGTGATCCTGGTTATGACCATAAGATAAAGTCCTTTTCGGAGAGGCGTGCTGTTTTTCCCAAGCGCAGCCTCTCCGCTTTTTATCCCGGCCGCAGATCGCCGACAGTTATGCCACCGCGGTCTTTTCGATAATCACAGGTCTCATTTTGTAAGTCCGCTTGTCTGCTTACGCCTTATCGGAATCTTTGGAATCCTCCGAATGCTCATCTTCGGAAACATATTCCGTATCATCCTCATCGTCATCGGCAAAATCAAAGTCATCCAGATCGACCGAACCCTTTGCGTCCGGCTTGGCCTTTCGGAATTTCAAATAGTAGATCGCGCCGCCTACACCAAGGACAATCACCGCCAGAACCATGAGCATTGGAGAGGAACTGCTCGTATCACTTTCTTCCTCCGGTTCGGGAACGGCGGTTGGCTCCGGCGTGACCACGGGCTTTTCCAATACCGTGCCGGTACAGTCTACCATGCTGGTTCTGCACACCTCGCAGGCCATGTCGATATGCCCAGCTTCACAACGGATTATACAGGTGCAGACCGCTGCTGTGATCTCGCCGTCACGGGTCAGCGCCATCAGGTCGGCTTCGTCCACTTTATTCAGGAAATACACGTTTTCATCGTCCTTGTCGCGGTCAATGATCAGATAAAAAGTATTGTCATGCTTGCTTTGAACGGTGAGAAACTGCTTTCCATCCGAGCTTTGCATCACATCATCCAGCAGGCTCAGGTTGCCGTCCGGAGTGAGCGGCGCGGGCGACGGCACGGGCGTAGGTGCGGGAGTGGGCGCCGCGGGCGGTTCTGTTGCAGTTTTAGCAGCGTTGGGGCTTTCCGTAACCGTCAGATATTTGCCGCTTACATAGCCGGTCTGCCCGCTTACCGTGACCTTGTACCAGCCGTTTTCCTCGCCGAGAACCGTTACGGTCGTGCCATTGTCCAGCTTACCGATGATCTTGTAGTTCATGCCGCTTCCTTCGCGCAGATTCAATCGGCTGCCCTGCGTGGTAACGGTGCCGATCCGTTCAACCTGCGCCGTTGCCTGAACGGTCTGCGCAGTCCCGACGCTCGATTTCGAAGTGCTTTCGTCCGAAGCCATGGCAGGCATGGTCGCCATCGTCATAAAAGCGAGCGTGGCTGCGAGTGCAGTCACGCCCAGACAGAATTTCTTCATTTTCATCCTTCGTATTCCTCCGTTTCTCTCATATCCTCCGGCTTCGGTGCAATCGCCTGCCTGTCGCGCAAAAGCGCCGCCAGCTGTTCCGGGGTCATGCCGATTTCGCGCACCATGCCGATGATGTCCATGTTCTCCAGCTTCATGATTTGCTCGTCCAGCTTTCGGTTGCGTTCCTGCAGCGCAGCGATTTTATCCGAGTTTTTGCTGCGCTCCGCTTTCAATTTGTCGATTTTGGGATTCATAATGCTCCTTTCCCATGTTCATGGATTGGGCAAGCGCCCGAATTGAAGGAAATGCTTTCGCCAGTAGTTCGTGTCGATACTTGCATAGCGGATGGGGTCGCCGCAATGGATCATCATATTGTTGCCGACATAGATGCCGACGTGCGACGCGCCGGAGGTGTCGTAGGTTTTCTCGAAGAAAATCAGATCACCAGGCTTTGCGTTGGCAGAAGAAACATAGGAACAGATGCCGCGCAGTTCCTCCGCACTCTTGCGACCCACGTTCCAGCCCACGCCGCAATGATTGAGAACCCAGCTGACAAAGCCGGAACAATCGAAGCTGGTGCGGGGCGAGCTGCCGCCCCACACATAGGGAAAGCCCAGATATTTCTCGGCTTCCGTAACCATGGCGGCAAACTGTTCGTCGGCAAGCGCTTCCGCGGGAATCTCGTAGCGGTACTGCTCACCGTAATACTTGCCGACATACGCCGAATTCGAGAACAGATCGGGACGGTTTCCCAGCGTGGACATATACATGGCGTATAGCGACAGGTGATTTTCATCCATGAGATAGACAGGCAGGTGCGACAGATTGAAATTCTCCAGCTTCACGGTGCAGATCGTGTAGGTATAGGGCACCTGCACATCGTACTCATACGATACGGTGCTCGTTTCGCCGGCTTCCGGGTCGGGCACGGGGTAGGAACCGGTGCGGGTTTCTGTGCGGTATCGGGTTTCGAACGCCAGCGTTTCCGTCAGAATGTACTGGCGGTCGAAGTAGGTCTGAAGCAGACCGCCGACCTCATCTATCGTCCACGCACCTTCCTTGGCCGCGGTCAGCATGGAAATCAGCACATACGGATCATGCTCAATCTCGTCCAGCTCGTAATGATATTCATCATAATCGTGCGTGCTCTCGTAATTATCCAGATACGACTGAAGCTCGTTTTCCAGCGCCTTGTACTGCGCTTCTGCGGCGAGCATATCGGCGTCTTCGCTGGGGTAGGTGCTCACGACGT
>JAUMVL010000014.1:0-15346 GCA_030530185.1 Clostridia bacterium
CTCGACAGGCAACGCAACAGGCTGACCGATTTGTTCGTTCAGCGTTGCTAAATTCACATAGCCCTCATACGTCTGATCGGCATCGAGCAGGCGATAAATGCGGGAGAGCGATTCGGTGTAAATCGATTCGGCCTCTTTGAGATCGGCTTTGATCGCGTTGCTTTTACCTGACAAGTAGCAGAAAAGATGAATGCCGTTCGCATAGAGCGGAATATCCTCGTCACGCGCCGCCGTAATCTCGTAGTATCCTTCCGTTCGATTTGAAAGCTGGAAAAAAGCTGTGCCGAATGCGACAATGCCAATCACAACCGCGAGCGCAAACAGCACAAAGCGCAGTTTCAGATGCTTGGTATTGACTTCAATGATTTCCGGTTTCTGTTCCATTGTTATGCAAAAAGCAGCCGCCGCAGACGGCTGGCTGCTTTGGATTCATTCACTTTTTATCCGCAAAGCGAATGGCCTTGTACTTTTCAATCTCGGACGGGCTGCCGAATACCATGTGTCCGTTGCCGAGATCCACCAGCTCAGGCTGCTCGATTGAATAATCGTGCATCTTGGCCGGATCATAAACGAACAGCTTTTTCTGCTTTTCGATGATCGGATCGGGCACCGGAATTGCCGACATCAACGACTTGGTATACGGATGCAATGGGAAGCGGAACAGCTCTTCGCTCTCTGCAATCTCCATGATGCGTCCTTTGTAAATGACGACGATGCGGTCGCTGATGAACCGGACGATCGATAGGTCGTGTGCGATGAACAGATACGTCAGCCCGCGTTCCTGCTGGAATTTCTTCAAAAGATTCAGCACTTGTGCCCGGATGGAAACGTCGAGCGCAGAGATCGGTTCATCGGCAATGATAAATTCCGGCTCCATGACCACCGAACGGGCAAGGCCGACTCTTTGCCGCTGGCCGCCGGAAAATTCGTGCGGATAGCGGGTCAGATGTTCGGGCAGCAGACCGACTTCTTTGGTAATCTGTTCTACTTTGCCCATGCGATCCTTCTCGTCCTTAAACAGATGAAAGTTATAAAGACCTTCGGAGATGATGTATTCGATCGTTGCACGCTCGTTCAGCGACGCGGCAGGATCCTGGAAAATCATCTGGATCTTGCGGATAACCTCCCGATCCTCTTTCCGCGAGAGCTTGCCGGAAATACGCTTGCCCTCGTAATAAATCGCACCGGCAGAGCAGGGGTTGATGCGGATGATCGCACGACCGATCGTCGTTTTGCCGGAACCGGATTCACCGACCAGCGACAGCGTCTCGCCCTTATAAATATCAAAGCTGACGTTGTTGACTGCCTTGAACGCCTTTTTCCCTCTGCCAAAGACGACATCCAGGTTTTGGATCGACAACAGTACTTCCTTTTTATTCTGTTCCATAACGCTGTCTCTCCTTATGCTTCAAATTCCACATGCGTCCGCTGCATCTTCTCATGCAGATTCTGTATGTTAGCGGGGATCTCCACCTTGGGTGCACGCGGATCCAGCAACCATGTCTTGGCATAATGCGTCTCACTGACGCGGAACATGGGCGGTTCCTCCTCAAGATCGATCTGCATTGCATAACGGTTGCGCGGCGCAAACGCATCACCCTTAATCTTGTTGTACAGCGACGGCGGCGTACCGGGAATCGAGAACAAGTCGGTGCCGCGTTCACACAGCTGCGGCAGCGAACTCAGCAGCGCCCAGGTATACGGATGACGCGGATCGTAGAAAATCTCTTCGACCGTACCGATTTCCACGATCTGTCCCGCATACAGCACCGCAACGCGCTCCGCCACGTTGGCAACGACGCCGAGATCGTGCGTGATGTACACCGTTGTAAACCCGAGATCCCGCTGTAGGTCCTTGATCAGCTTAATGATCTGTGCCTGAATCGTCACATCGAGCGCGGTGGTCGGCTCATCGCAGATCAGGATCTTCGGCTGGCACGACAGCGCAATCGCGATAACAATGCGCTGACGCATACCGCCGGAATACTCAAATGGATAATCGTTGAAGCGCTTTTCCGGATCGGGGATGCCGACCTTTTCCATGATTTCGAGCGTGCGCTTTCTGGCTTCTTCGTTGGAGCACTTCTGGTGCTTCAGGATGACCGTCATGATCTGCTTACCGATCGTAATAACCGGATTCAACGAGGTCATAGGATCCTGAAAGACTGTTGCGATGCGGCGGCCGCGGATCAACTGCCAGTCGTTTGTATACTTGACCTTGGCGCAGTCAATGATCGCGTAACCATCGAGTGTCTGTTTTTTCTCGTCATAGCCGCGATATTCCACGCGGAACGCCGCAACCTCGAAGATGCGGTTCAGCACAGTCGGATCGTTCAGGTCTTCGCCGGTTTCCATTGCAATTCGGAACGCTTTGCGCAGTTTTGCAAGGAACTTCACCTGCGAAACAACCGGATAGCGACCGATCGACAGCACGATTTCGGCGGCAATCTTCTTGTTGCGCGCAATCACCTCGTCGGCCAGACCGTAGGGATTGCTTTCCTGATCGGGCGTTGCGATCTTTTCGGCACGTTTGGCCTTCAGATCAGCCAGCTCCTTTTGGTCGGCAGCACGCCTTTCGGCATCGGCGGCATACGCCTGTTTCCGTGAGCTCGCAAGGCTGCTGCGTTCTTTCATGAGCACATCGCGCTGTGCCGAAAGCGTTTTGATTGCGGCATTTGCCTTTTCGATCTCCGGCGCATCCTCCTTGCTTTTGCTATCGAGCGTTTGAAGATAGTTGTTTTTATCCACAATATCGTCCGATAGGCTCTTGATCCGGGCGGTGTAATCCGCCTCTTCATCCTGACTGAGAGCCTGTGAAGATCGGATCTCCCGCTTCTTTTCCAAATACCGCTTGTACTCGGCCGCGCCGCGCTCCTGCACGGACAGCTTGTTCAGCATGTTTTCACAATACGTCAGGAGGCGTTTGTTGTACGGCGTCAGCTTGACGTGCGTTTCGGAAATCTCATCGTCCGAAAGGATGATGCTGCCGTTTGAGATAAAGCCGTTCGTTTCGAGCATGCCTGCGAACGTCTTGGTCAAAACGGACTTGCCTGAGCCGGATTCCCCGACGATCGCCAACGATTCGTTCTCATAAATATCGAGCGAAACGTTGCGGATGGCCGTTAAGATACGACCGCGCACGTTGAACTTGACTTCAACATTTCTCAGCGAAAGAAGGACTTTGCGATTGTTGCTTTCCATATTCGTCCCTCCTTACATATGTGTTCTTGGGTCAGTCGCATCCGCAAGGTTCTGACCCAAAAGGTACAGGATGATCGTCACAAGCGACGCGATAATAACCGGCGGCCAGAATTCCCAAGGAAACGTCTGGAACGCACTCTGCGCCTGCGAAATCATACGCCCAAGCGACGGAACTGTGGCAGAAAGACCAATGCCGATGAAGGAAAGATACACCTCCATGGAGATGTAGCCCGGTAGCTCCGTGGCCAGCAGCGTTACGATAACCGAAGTCAAAAACGGCAGAATGTTCTTCGATACCACGCGCGGCACCGGCGTGCCAAGGCAGCGCGATGCAAGCGAATATTCACGGTCGCGAATGATCATGACCTGCGTACGGAAGAAATACGCAATGCCCATCCAGCCGGTAATCGTCAGGGCGAAGATGAAGCTGCCGAAGCCCGATCCGACAATATAGACCAAAACCGATACGAGCAGCAGGTACGGTACGTTCGCCACGATGTTGTAGATGACGAGCATCACTGCGTCAAACTGTTTGGAATAGCCCCAGATTGCGCCCATCACGATACCGACGCTCATATTGATCGCCGCGCAAATGATCGCCAGCAGCAGCGATGTCCGTGCAGACGAGAACAAGCCGTAGAAGATCGAGTTTCCCTGTCCGCCGGTGCCCAGAATCCACTTCATCGAAAAGCCGAACTTTGCAATCGCCTTCGCCGGGCTGAGATTGAATGTGGACGCGTCCGTAACGTTCTCCATCATGTCGTACGGGCAAAAGATCGGTACGATAAACGAAGAGAGCAGCAGCAGCACAAAGACCGCAATCAGAAAGATATTGATCTTCTTGCGGAAGAACACGCGTCCCACCGATCTCCAGTAGGAATAGCGCGGCGCAATAATCTTTTCCGACGAAATTGCATCGTTGCCGATGATGACAAATTTTTCTTTGTTTTCCATCGTATTCACCGTCGTTTCCTTCGTCATCTTCCGCCACCGCCTTCCCCTGTCAGCTTGATCCGCGGATCATAGGTTGCAAGCAGCACGTCGCCCAGGATCAGCGACACGATGGACAGCGTCGTATAGAACACCGTGCAGGCAACAATGACGCCGTTGTCGTGCTGATTCAGTGCGGTTACCAGCAAGCGTCCGACGCCCGGAACACCGTACACCTGCTCGGTGACCAGCGCGCCGGTAAGGCATCCCAAAATGTTGGCCGGAATGCCATGCACGATCGGAATGACTGCATTGCGCGAAATATGGATGTTGTAGATCTCGCGCTCCGAAAGGCCCTCCGCACGTGCGAACTTGACATAATCGGAATTCATTTGGTCGATCATATAGCGGCGCGTCCATTTCATCAGGCTGCCGATCCACGGCATGGCCAGCGAAATCGTTGGCATGACGTATGCCAGAATCTTGACCTCTGCGTTCGCAAACTTATACGGCAAACCGAACAACGTCGTGGCAATCGCAGCAAACATGAAGATGTAAGCCAGCGAAGGAACCGCCATGATGAAGATAATATATGCATTGCCAAGCTTATCGCCGATACCGTCCTTATGCCGCGCCATCCAGATTCCGAGCGGAATGCCGAGGAAATACTGAAGGAACGTCGCCGCAAGGCCGATTACAAACGAGGTTTCAAGGATCGAAAGGCCCGTACGGTTGTAGGAATAAACCGTGTAATTGTCGGGAAACTGTGTTTTTTCGACCTCGCTTACCACGCCCGTGTTGTAACGCAGCGAGTGGAAGTCGATTGCGGTTTCGACATATTCGTCCGTGCCGATCATCTTCGGGAACTGGGTCCGTACGACGTTCAGCTCACCCGTTGGATTGTTCATGACATCCGTGATTTCCTGCCCGCGGTAGGTCGTATAGGAGGTACCCAGATTCAGATGGATCCAGTTCTGGTGAATGAACGGGAACCGGCCGTCAAAATACAGCAGGTACTTGTGCGTTGTACCGGAGCCGACGACCGCAAACAAGCCGGAATACGGATCCTTCTCAACGCGCACATAACGCTCCGTCAGATTCGGATCCTGCACATCATTTACGGTCTCGAACGTGAAGAATCCTTTGAGATAGTCGAGCAGACGCAAGTAGACGGGCCGTTCCCGTTCCGCAAGCAGATAGGCATTGCCGCCCGGCTTGACTTTGCCGGATTTGAACGTCTGCGGCTGAAGGTATTTCAACTTATAGCCCTGTGCGCTATACTTGGAAGCGAACTCTTGTACCGACGGATTGGACTGGAAATCGGACGTTGAAATTGCTTTTTTATCGGCAATATAATCCGAATTGGTCGTATAGTCGCTCCCGTAAAGTGCGGTGTACTTATTCGTCAAAAAGGTCGTATAATCCACATAATCCAGATATCCGTACTTCTGATACTGAATATACTCATAGATCACACGGTCGTTCGCGCTCTTCTTGTTCCATACGTCGTCGGTCTGGAAAATAACGCTGCGATTGATGCATGTATAGACCAGAAACATAACCACCATCACGACGACCAGGAGCGAGAAGATCGAGAACAAAATTCTTTTGAGCATGTATTTTTTCATCGTCTCACCTCGCGAATAAGGTTGCCCTTATCCTCCCCTCTCGTTGAATTCAAACTGCAAAGAAACTTCCGTGCCGCCCAAAATCGGCGTCTTTTTCGTTCCTTTCAACGGCACCTCTTTTTGGCGGTACCGAACTTCCTTTGCGCCCAAAATGCGCCCGTAAAACCTTCCCCCATCATTCAAGAAACGCATAGGAGGAAGAAGCTCCTCCTATGCGCCGTAAAGTCATGTACGAATCCGCGGATTAGAACAGGCCGATAACCTTGGTCATATAGCCTGCGCCTTCACCGAGGAACGTGTCAAGATAGGTCGACGGATCGCCGTAGTCGGGACCCCAGCCGGAGCCGTAGAACATATCGAAGTTGCCGGCTTCGCCGTTGGAGGCGCGATAACCGGAAGCATAGTAATCCTGAGAAGTCGTTGCCTCAACCAGATTGATCACAACATTCTCAGCACCAAGCGTATCCTCAATAACCTTCTTATATGCGTTCGCCTGTGCGGTGTTCGCATCGTTAGCGGAGTAGTAAACAACATCGATGTAGATCGGGAAGGTTACCTTGCCTTCGAGTTCACTCTTGGCCTTATCCAAAGCGGCCTTTGCAGCTTCCGGATTGAACCAGCCGTCGATCTGGTCAGCAACCTTGATGGGGCTGCCCAGCTTCTCGAGGTAGTACTGAACCATCTCGCCATAGAAGGTGCCTGCCGGGAAGGTCTTGCCGTCCGCATCGGTGACGTCCTCGCTCAGAGAGACGAACTCAGGATGCGTGTACATGTTGCGCAGCGAGGTGTACTTCAGATCTTCGCCGTAGGTAACCGCATTGTAGGTGCCCTTGTCAAAAGCGAACTGGAGCGCCTGACGGAAGCTCTTGTTGTTCAGCGCGATGTTGGTGTCGATCTTCTGATCTTCGGTCTTCGGAGAAGCAACGGTGCCCGCTTCGAGTGCAAACGTGCCGCGGTTGAGGTTCAGGCCGCCGAAGTAAGTCGTGGACTCGGTGTC
This sequence comes from Clostridia bacterium, assembly GCA_030530185.1. Lineage (GTDB taxonomy): Bacteria > Bacillota > Clostridia > Christensenellales > CAG-138 > UBA3792. Next base: position 6,757 of record JAUMVL010000014.1, read on the forward strand.
GGTGATGTAGCCGTACTTGTCAAAGTTGCCGTCTTCCTTGGCCTTGGCCAAAGTACCGGTGGACTCGCGCAGACCAGCTGCCGCGTAAACGCCCTTTACCGCATCTTCATAATATGCAAGGGGGTTCTCGCCTGCATCGTAAACGAACTTGATGGAATCAATCTTCACATCGTCCGCTTTGTAGTAGTTTGCGTTCTTTACGAGATAGATCTCGGAATCCTTCTGCAGCTTCTGGAGGAGGAACGGACCGCAGTAAACCTGCGAAGCGACGTCCTCGGACTTGCCGAAGGTGTACTTGTTCGTATCTGCGGATGCAGCGGCATACTCTTCAACGCCGTAGACACCGCCGTTCGCCTGATAGAACGAATCGCAGATCGGCAGGAAGCAAGAGTAGGTCAGCATCGTCAGGAAGTACGAAGTGGGCTGCTCCAGCGTGACCGTCAGCGTGTACTTATCGGTGGCCTTGTAGCCAACGTTGTCCCAGCTGCCGCCATTCGCATAGTAGTCCGTACCGCCGACGATGACGCCATCGATCAGCCATTCCAGACCGGCCTTGGTATCGAGCATGTGATGGAAGCCCGCAACGAAGTCTTCCGCGGTGACTTCCGCATACTGCGTACCTTCGGAGGTGTACCAATACACGCCCGGACGGATGTGGAAGGTGTAGGTCAGACCGTCTTCGGAGATATCCCAGGACTCTGCAAGAGCGGGCTGCATCTGGCCAAGGTTGTTGTACTCAACGAGGCCGTCAACGGTGTTGACCGTGATCTCGGTATCAGACTGAGAAGAAGTGTTCAGCCAGTCGATCGTAACCGGTGCGGTGGCGAACGTCGTGGTATAATCCTTCTGGAGGGTATGGCCCTTCGCGGTCAGGATCGCAGCGGGATCATATTCCGCTTCGCCGAGGACAGCCTTGTTCCAGGCTTCGATCAGCTCTGCGCGCTCTTCCTTGGTGATGAACTCGTCGGAAATGATAAGGCCCTTCAGACGGTCATCATCGTTGCCCCACTGGACGTACGGAACGGTTCTGTATGCGATACGGGTGATCTGATAGGAGCCGCCACGGGTGGTGGTCGGGATCATAACCGCCGAATCAAGCAGCAGAGCTTCCGCCTGTGCCATCAGGTTGAAACGCTTGTTGACATCCTGCTCCGCCTTTGCAATCGCGTAAGCTTCCGCATACTCGCCGAGAGCCGCCTCATAGCGTTCTTCATCGTCGCCGCGGACATACTCGGTCGGACGAACAAACGGCTCTTCCGTCGGCTCAGCTTCCGCTTCGGCTGCCGCGGGTTCTTCCGCTGCATCCGCTTTGGCGGGCTCTTCAGCCTTCGGCGCTTCCGTCGCGGTCGTGTCAACCGTTTCAATTGCCGGTGCCGGATTGTCATTGGACGTCGTAGACGGCGCAGGCGCGGCGCAGGCAACTGCACCAAACACCATCATCGCTGCCATCAACCATGCAATGATTTTCTTCATGTTTTTTTCCTCCTGTTTGTTTTCCTTTTATGCTTTGAGTGAGCGGAAATCGTTCGCCCATTGCAATCAAAAGTATAGTTTATATAATATCATGTTTCTTCGTAATTGCAAGCCTTTTGTTTCCCCTTTTTCGATGTTTTTACATAGATACGGTATAAAAATGAGTTTGAATTTGCCTGTTTTCTGCATAAAACCGGCTGTAAAAGTCCAGCGAGCGATTTATTATACATTTTATATAAAATAATATATTTTTTATTTTTAAGCTCTGCGACTAAAACGGGACAATCCTTTTCCCCCCTTGAAACCCACAATCCACCATGCCGCATTCCCCGTTTTTTCTGCTGGACCATCACTGAAAATCGGTCGCCGGATGTCCTGTATGACAATGTCGCAATGCTGATAATGCTGATATCATAAAATCTTCCTATTATCAATATGCTTACGGCAGGTCGTCGATCACCGTCTCTGGCGGGGTTTCCAACAGATACGGATCTTTCAGATATTGCTCGAACCGTTTGAATGCAATCGCATACTGGGAACCGGAGCAGATGCGTTCGTCCATCACGACGCCGACCGGCATCGTGCGGACAAATTCGATCTCGCCGCGCTTGCGCACCGGCACCTCACGCGCATTGCCCATCGCCATGATCATCGACGTCGTACCGAAGTTGTACACATGATGATAGATATGGTTCGTGCGGATCGACGCAAGGTTGGTAACCGTCATCGTGCAATGGAACGGACTCGCATCGAGGATGCTCTTGGGCAGCAAGCCGTGCTTATCCGCCCATTTGAAGAGGTTGACGCCGAGACGGCACAGGCCCGGCACGGCAAGCAGCTTTCGGATGATGTCGTCCGTGCTGTTCGTATCGCCGGCCTCACGGTTTTCGGCAATATATTTGTCCATGATTTTCTGTACTTCAAAGATCGTATTGGTCCGGTCGAAGTGCATCTTGTTCATCGTTCCCTCGTGAATTCCGGGCTTTAACACGACCATCCCGATGGCGATTTCGTTGCGGGCATAGATGGTTTTGTTCACAACGAACCGATTGAGATACGGATACTCGCAGATCGTGCGCACAAACGCCGCCAGAAACAGTCCGAGATGCGAAATCGTCACGCCTTCCCTGCGCTTCTCGTTCAAATACTTCTGCATCGGCTCAAGCGGGATGTCCACCTCGGTCATGTTCATGGAATCGCTGCGCTCTGCCAGAATGTGTGCCACAACCTGATACATCGGCTGCGCGGTTCTGACTCTTCTTCCGTCTGCTCTCATCGCTTGTCCTCTCCATCGGATTTTGTGATAGTATATCATATCGTGCGTCGCTTGACAACATCTGTTTCTGCTGCATGGACAGTGCCGATGTCCATTCGTTCCGATAAATTAATGAAGAATTTGCAATTTTGACGCACAAATCCAGCCATACTCTGCTATAATAGGGGCAGCAAGTATGGAGAATGTATCGCAACAACGAAACAGTCGGTTGATCCTCCTTGTCGGACTCGGCACGGTGTTTTTGCTTGCATGCATTGCGATCTCCCTGTTTTTCTCGCTTCGCCCGCCCGCCGTCGTGACCCTGCGCCGGTACGTAACGCTCGGCAAACAGCCCGGCGGCGAACCGTATGCCGAGATCGACCGTGATGCATTGTTCAACGATTTGCATCTGCCTCCGCCGGCGGATCATGCACATGCCGCCGAACGCCTTCCGGAGGTTCGCGCTCTGAACGACATGCAGCTGTTCCTTTCCTCCACCGACACAGAAGACGTTCTGCAGGTCGTTGTGCTTGCGGATGCCGAAACGCTGCAGCGGCACGGCATTCGGTTTGAAACGCTGAGTTGGGAGCAGCCGATCACCAAGCGGACCGGGCAAGGCACCGGGGTCCCGTCGTTTGCCCCGGGCGATTCCGAACAAGCGGCTTCAAGACCCGTCGCGGGAACGTATTTGTCCTCGCTTGCAGACGATAACGGCGACGGGTATAACCTCCGCGCCGTGTGCGAACGCGTCCAGCAGGAGCGGGACGCATTGTGTCGAGAAAAACTCGGCGATTCGTACAAGGCCGAGAAATTGCAGGTTTCGTTTTCGACCAACATCGGCGACGCAACGTATCACAATGTTTATCAGGCCAGCTATCGCGCGGCCATCGAAAACGAGGATCCCAACCTTGCGGTCACAATCTTTTTCCGCGTCCGGCTGTTCAATCTGCAAATCGCCGAGGACGGCACAATCGCGTTTGACAGCTATGCCGATGTGTCGATCCAAAAGACCGAGGCCGAATGCAAGCGTGCTCCGTCTTCCTCGCAATACGAAACCATGATCCTCTCCGGCGGCGGACAGCGCATTTCGGGCAAGCCCGTCTTCGACCAAAACGGGTTTGTGCGGTTTGCCGATCAGCCGACGAGCTATCGCATGGCGACCGGGGTCTACTGGTCCCCGACCTACGAGCTGCTGACCGAAGATATGATCTGGAAGCTGACCGCTGCGGACGGGTATTCGCTTGCCAAGGTGCTGCGTTATGCGCGAAAGGAAATCTACGCACGCTATTACGCGGCGTTCGACCCGCAAACGGAGCGCGAATTCTATGAGCATTATCGCGCCTATCCGTGGTACCACGAGCTCTCCCCCGACCGCACCGTCGATATGACCGAAACGGAACGCGCGAATATGCGTCTGCTCCGTGAAATACAATCTTTGGTAGAGAAATGAGGTGTTCCATGAAAACCATCCGCACCATCCTTGCCACCTTTGGCATGACCACGCTGCTCTACGGCGCGTTTGCGCTGTTTTGTGTCAGCATCGATCCCGCGTTTACGGCGCGTTCGATCTATCAGCTGTTCCGCGATACCGGCTTTCCGTTCCTTGTCGTCGGCATTGCCTGTCTGCTGTCGGTGCTGATCATTTCCTTCGCAGTCGCAGCCTTCCGTGACGATTCCAAAGCCCGCCGCGGCACTGCCGCTGTCGATGAGGAGCAGTTCCTGGAGGAAGAGACCGTTCCCGTCGAGGAGTATGAGCGGCAATGGACGCCCGAGCTGAAAAAGAAATCGCGCGATGCGCTCTCATATGAGGACAGCGACGATACGCCGGACCTGTTTGCAGAGGATGAGACTGCCGATGAACCCGCAGACGAAGAACCGCCGACGCTGGATGCATCGCTGTTCCGTCAGCCGAACCAGCCGATGCGCCGATGCGTATTTTGCGGAACCGCTTATCCCGAAACGGACGCCGTCTGCCCCAAATGCGGCAGGCGCGCATAAGGAGGCGCTATGGGAAAACGTGCAATGCGCAAGACCGTCATTACGATCGGCCTGATTCTTGTCACACTGATCGCGCTCTGCGTAATCGTGGCATATTTCCTGTTCGGTGCAAACCTGCGCCAGGTGAGGGTCTCCGACTACGTGATCACGACGCGCGTCGGCGACCACTATGAATTTACGCTCGACACCGATCGCATGATCTGGGAACAGCATTTGGTCAACCCTCCCGTCTCCGAGCTTGACAAGTACCCCGAGATTCAGGCGATCCGTTCGCTCGGCCTGTACGTGGAAAAAACCGATCAGGGCTATTCGTTTGAGACGGTCACCACTTCCGACGATCCCGCAATGGCCAAAAAGCTTCGACGCGCCGGCATCGTATTAAAGGGAACGCAATGGACCTGGACCGAGAATGAAATCATCGGCAAGAACGCCACGCAGCCGACCGACGGGTTTACCGAGCTGTCCCTGCCCGACTACGTTCGCGTTTCGGCGTTGCCGGACGGTTCCTATACCGCGACGCTCGATCAACAGGCGCTGCTGGATGCATGCAGCTTTGAACTGCCGCTCGATCCGAATCAGCACAGCGGCTATCAGGCAATCATGAGCCTGTCGATCGGCTGTTCGCAGGCGGACGGCAGCTATCGTCTGCAGGCGCAAAGCAACATGTCCACGATCATGGAAGCCCTTGCCGAAAACCGGATCCGTATCACGAATACGGCATGGACCTGGACGCCCGCCGAGATGGCGCAGCATGCCGGTCAGGGAAGCAGCGCTGCGACGCCGGCCGCGCAGCAGCCCGAAACGCAGCAAGCATCACCCGCACCGCAGCAGTCTGCGTCGAACGAAGCTCCGACCGCTTCGCCTGCGCCGCGTCAAAGCAGCGGCGAAGCCATCACTTCGCTGTATGGATTCGACCAGACCGCCGTGCGCGTCGCAATCCGCAATGCAAAAGAGGCGTACTATGGCAGCAAGCTCGAATCCGGTACGGTCTATATGAACTACTTTGCTGTCGGAACCGGCAGCACGCCGCATCGGAACGTGTTCCGCGTTGTCTATGAGATCTCCACGACCGGCGGCACCGAATACCTGATCGCAGACGTATACGATCTCGATTCCGAAACCGGCTATTCCGCAAGCGACGTTGCGCTTCGCACGGCCGCGACCCGCGCCGAGGCCCGTGCAACCGACGATATCAAGGACTATACGCTCTATACGCTCAACGACGGCAGTATGATCTTCCCCGAAAATGCAAATCGATCCCCGTTCGATGCGGACGGCTTCGTGATGGAAAAGAGCATTTCCGAGCCCCTGACCTATGACGAGCTATGGGATATTCCGCAGACCGAAAGTCTGACGCTGCTGCAGCTGCTTGCGTTTGCGCGCAATGAAATGTTTGCCCGCGCGGGGCATCAGTTCAACACCTCCGGCAGCTACTATCGTCACTTCTCCTCTTACAGCTGGTACGATCCGTCCGGCACGATCACCGCAGGCCAGCTTGCCGAAAAGTGGCCGATCACCGCGACCAATACGACGACGATCAAGTTCCTTGAAAAACTGATCAAGGAAGGCTGATCAAAAATCCGATCCGCTCCGCTGCTCAAAAGCGGAGCGGTTTCGATTTCAAAAGATTTTCACATTCTGTTTGCCGTTGGTTCTTGACGAAACGTGTAAAGTAGCGTAAACTAAAGCTTAGCCACAGGGAAAGGACAAAAGAACATGTTAATGAATCTTGCAAACGTTATCTTGGCGGCAGGCATCGACACCGGCAGCTGCGCTGCAACAACCGCGGATGCCACCGCTGCAGGTGCACAGGGCGGTCTGCTGGGCGGTATGAGCAGCATGCTGCTCCCTCTCGCCATGATCATCATTCTGATCGTCGTTATGATCGTTCCGCAGCGTCGCCGCGACAAGAAAGTCAAGGAAATGCTCAACGCGCTGAAGCCGGGCGACCGTGTACGCACGATCGGCGGAATCTACGGCACGATCTCCTCCGTCAAGGACGATGTCGTCGTTTTGACCGTCGGCCCCGACAAGGTCAAACTCGTCTTTGCACGCGGTGCGATCTCTCAGGTAGAGGAAACCGGCGTGGAGAACACGATGACCGAGGACGTCCACGAGTAAGATTACCGATATAAAAACGGAACAGGCATCAAAGCCTGTTCCGTTTTTATATCGGATTGAATCGTCAATACACATCGCAGCGGTTCAAAAAAGCATACAGATACAGCTGGCCAAGCACCAGGCAGCCGGCTGTAAACGTCGCGTCAACGCTGCGTTTTTTCGATAAGTCGGCCATTGCAAACAGCAGCGGGAACAAAACCAGCAGGTAGCGCGGCGCGCTGAGCAGCCACGACGCCCCCATTGTGACCATGAAATAGATCAAAAAATACGCCACGTAGGAGGCCCGCTGCCTGCGGGCTGTAATCGCCATCAGTCCGAGCGCGCCGAACTGTGCAAGCAGGCTTGACATCCACAGACCGATCGCATCGTTGCGCTTGCCCGCGGCGAACCATTCGATCAGATAGTTCAGCTGATAGCGCACCGAGGAGAAGAACCAGCCGAGATGCTGATCCCAATTCTCGCGCTGATAGACCGTGAAGCGGAACCAGTCGCCCGTCTCGGCATAGTTGATGAACAGATACGCGCCGAATCCGAGCGGGATCAGCAAGAGCGACAGTCCCCACAGCAGCGTGCGCCGCCGCAGGATCGGATTGCCGGAGATCAATTCGGTCAGCCACTCGAAGCAGACCGGCACCAGCAGAATGATCCCAACCGAGCGTGTGAACGCGGCAAGTCCACCTGCGATGCACGCCGTCAGCCAGTTCTTCTTACGCACAGCGTAGACGCACAGCAGGGAAAGCAGCACAAACGTCCCCTCGCTGAGCGCCGCCGTATAGAACAGCGCGGTCGGCAGGATCGCATAATATTTCAGTGCGCGCTGCGCCGTTTCCCGGTCGTAATCGAGCAGCGCAAGCCGGTACAGCACGCAGCCCGCCGCCGAGGAACAAAGGATCGAAACAAGCATGCCTGAGAGAAACCAAGCCCGTACGACCGTGTGCAAAAGCCGGATTAAAATCGAATAAAAGGGCAAAAACACGAGCCGCCAGACCGTGCCGATGCCTTCGAAATCCTCGTACCAATGTTCGGCGATGCCGAGATAGTGGCGCGTATCCGAGCCATACCAGCCGTCCAACGCGTCCACAATGCTGCCCGTAAATCCGAGGGCAAGCGATTGCCAAAGGTATGCGATCAGAATCCGCAGCGCGTGCACCAGCAGCAGTCCGCAAAAAATCGCCGCATCCGTCCGCCAATTGACCCGCGCCGTCGGCGTCTCGAGCTCCGGTGTACGCCAAGCGTCGAACCAGCGAAAGATGAACTGGATGCCGATCACACAAAAAAGCACCGTATCGCACAGCACGATGACCCATTCCTGCCACGTTGTGATCGGATTGTCCGCCGCCCAAAGCACAAACACCATGAGCAGCGCACACAGGCAGACGGCAATCGCCGTCCATTCCTTTTGTTTCTGATGCAATTCTTCCATACCGGTTGTCCTCCCGGCTATCATAGCATACTTTCCAAACCTACGCAACCGCGAACGCTGTCGAATCCGGGCGCAGACTTACGGCTCGATCGGATCAACGAAGCCCCAGCTTGCCGTCCATTCGGTCATGATCCATTTTCGACGCGCCGCGCGATCCGACTCCGGGCATTGCTCAAGAAGCCGATGGTACTGCTCCGGAATGTGCGCTTGCAGCGCGCCCGGATCCTCTGCCGCAATGCGCCATCCTTCCTCCGTTTTCCGTACATGAATGCTGTGCGTATCACCCTTGAAGCTGTCAAAGTCGGCAGCGCCCTGTCGGA
>JAUMVL010000014.1:15356-15842 GCA_030530185.1 Clostridia bacterium
CGATCACAACGGTTTCCGCTTCGCCGTGCGCGATCGATTCGTATGTGGTGCGGAAGTCGACCGGCTGCCGGTACGTCAGGTCATGTCCGGTTTCCGCCTGATTGTGCCTTCGGATGCAGTAGTTTGCCCATGTGACGATCAGCGCTTCGTCATAAAACGAATCGTCGCAATAGGACAGCTTTTCCGAAACATACGGCAGATCGAGCGAAAACGGTTCGCTGACATCGGCCAGAATCGCCTCCCCGCAATACAGATAGCGATCGAGCGTTTCCTTCAAGGCAAGGTCCAGGTCGTCCGAATCATACGCTTCCTCTTTCTCAAAGACCGCGCGTTGTTCGGAAAACGCGTCGTCCACAAATTCCCGCAGCGCATCGTTTGGGGCATCGGGCATTTCGTACGCCGCCTTTTGGGGATCGGTCGGCTCAGCGGTTGGGATGGAATTCATCGTTCCCGGATTACAGCCAAGCAGCAGCGCCGCAAGGCCAA
>JAUMVL010000244.1 GCA_030530185.1 Clostridia bacterium
GCACATTGGAAGAAGGAGGGAATTGCGTTTGACGCGATCTATACCGGCTACCTCGGCAGCACGGAACAGATCGGTTATGTCAAGGACATTTTTCATACGCTTGCAAAGCCGGGCGCAAATAAGATCGTCGATCCGGCGATGGCGGATGGCGGCAAGCTCTATCCGGCGTTCGATCTCACGTTTGTCGAGCAGATGAAAACCCTCGTTGCCGAGGCCGATTTGATCCTGCCGAATATCACCGAAGCGTGCTTCCTTACAGGCTTGGCATATCGGGAAACGTACGATGAAGCATACATAGACGACCTGCTTGCGGCGCTGCGCGGCATCGGCGCCAAAACGATCGTCCTGACCGGTGTCGGCTATGTGCCGGACCGGACGGGTGTGGTGGTACTTGATGGGAACGAAAAACGGTACTATGCGCACAAAAAGATTGCCAAGGGCTGCCACGGAACGGGCGATGTGTATGCGTCAGCCTTTGTCGGAGCACTGCAGAACGGCAAGCGAGCCTTCGATGCGGCGGTGATCGCAGCAGATTTTACGGTGCGCTGCATCGAGAACACGCAGGATGATCCCGCACATTGGTATGGCGTCAAATTCGAGCCGGTGCTTGGCGAACTGATCGCGGCAGTGCGGTAAAAAACGACAGACAGGCGGAATCCGCTTTCGGGCAGATCCGCCTCTTTTTTGAAAAAGGAATATGCAGGAAAAAATAATAAGATTTCTGCATTTGCCCCTTTTCGATTTCCCGATTCCTATGGTATAATATCTTTAAGTTTGAAATGAGGGAGAAACGGCTGATGAAATGGTTTATCGTATCTGACCTGCATGGATCGGCTCTGTACGGAAGGCGGGCGCTCGACGCCTATGCGCGCGAGAACGCGGATCGGATGCTGCTGCTTGGCGATGTGCTGAACCATGGTCCGCGCAACGGCCTGCCCGAAGGGTACGACCCGATGGCGCTTGCCGCAATGCTGAATGAGAAAAAAGACGATATTCTTGCGGTGCGCGGCAATTGCGACAGTGAGGTCGATCAGATGATCCTGGCGTTTCCGATATGCGCGGACTATGCGATCCTTTCGGTGGGGAAGCGGATGATATTCGCCACGCACGGGCACGTGTACAACAACGCGCATCTGCCGCCGCTCCATACCGGAGACATCCTGCTGCACGGGCACACGCATTTGTCGCTCTGCGAGCCGCACGAACGCTATACCTACTGCAACCCCGGCTCGCCGACATTCCCGCACGACGGGCACCGCGGCTATATGACGCTTGAAAACGAAACATTGGAATGGAAAACACTCGATGGCGCGGTCGTCCGCACGCTTTCGCTTGCAGAGACCGAACCGGAAGGAATCGAACCCGACATAAACCGATAAAACATATATCGATCCAGATAATACCGATATGCCTTTTTCATCATTTTGCAAAACCGGGGTTCATGTTATAATGACCTTGTCGTTGAAAGACGGGGCATGGAAGCGCCCGCCGGACAACGGGAATGTTTAAAATTTGGAGGCAAAAAGGTAATTATGGCACGTTTTACACTTCCGCGCGATCTGTATCACGGTAAGGGTTCTCTCGAAGCTCTGAAGAGCTTTCAGGGCAAAAAGGCAATGGTGTGTGTGGGCGGCGGCTCGATGAAGCGTTTCGGCTTCCTCGACAGAGCGGTTGCTTATCTGAAGGAAGCGGGCATGGAGGTCGAGGTGTTCGACGGAATCGAGTCCGATCCTTCGGTTGAGACCGTGATGCGCGGCGCAGAGGCCATGCTGAAGTTTGAACCGGACTGGATCGTTGCAATCGGCGGCGGTTCCCCGATTGACGCGGCAAAGGCCATGTGGATCAAATATGAGTATCCGGAGTGCACGTTCGAGGATATGTGCAAGGTGTTCGGGATTCCCGAGCTCCGCAAAAAGGCTCATTTCTGCGCCGTTTCTTCGACTTCCGGCACGGCGACCGAGGTGACCGCGTTCTCGATCATCACGGACTATCAGAAGGGCATCAAGTACCCGATCGCGGACTTCGAAATCACGCCGGATGTGGCGATCGTCGATCCGGAACTGGCAGAGACCATGCCCAAGAAGCTGGTTGCACACACCGGTATGGATGCCATGACGCATGCCATCGAAGCTTACGTTTCCACCGCGAACTGCGACTATACCGATCCGCTGGCCATCCATGCGATCGAGATGATCCAGCATGACCTCGTTGCCTCTTACAACGGCGACATGGATGCGCGCGACCGGATGCACAACGCACAGTGCCTCGCGGGTATGGCGTTCAGCAACGCACTGCTCGGCATCGTTCACTCGATGGCGCACAAAACCGGCGCAATCTTTGCCGATTACGGCGCGCACATCATCCACGGCGCGGCCAACGCCATGTACCTCCCGAAGGTCATCGCGTTCAATGCAAAGGATGAGACCGCCAAGAAACGCTATGGCGTGATCGTCGATTACATGGGCATTGCGGACAAGAACGCGACCGACGATGAGAAGGTTGCGGCCCTGATCGCCTTCCTACGCAAGATGAACGACGATCTGAACATCCCGCACTGCATCAAGA
>JAUMVL010000245.1 GCA_030530185.1 Clostridia bacterium
AAGACGGAAGAATGAGGGCTTTTTTTCAAAGGATAATCATCCGGAATTGTTCCGTATTACGTTTGAAGGATTCTTTTTTCAGTATCTGGTCAAAAGGAGAACGAAATGATTTACGACAATGCGAGAAGGCTCGCCGAAGAGCTGAAAAATAGCGAGGAATACCGCGCCTACTGCGCGGCAAAGGAGCGCGCCTTTGCAAACGAATCGACCCGAAATTTGATCGGGGAATACCATAAGCTCCAGATGAAGGCGCAGGCGAACGCGATCAGCGGAGAGAAGAATGACGAGCTGTTGCAGAAGCTCCAAAAGCTCGGCGAGGTATTGCAGTTCGATGCGGATGCGGCAAGCTTTTTGATGGCGGAGTATCGTCTCAATACGATGCTTGGCGACGTCTATAAGATTCTGGCCGAAGCGATCGACATCGATCTGTCGGCGTTAGAGGCATAACGGATTATGGGAGGGCATTTTCGATGCAGCGGGAAGAAAAGGACCTGACACCGGTGCAGCGGCGCTGGAAAACGTTTTGGCATTACGCGCGCCCGTTCGTGGTATGGGGCGCAAGCCTTGCCATCGTATTGGTCGTCGTTTCGCTGACGGTGAATTATATCGTTTCGCATTACGTGTCGGCGGTGGACCCGGAGGATCCGACGCCGTATGAGATCACGATTCCGCAAAACTCCTCCGCAAGCACGATTGCGCGGATTTTGTACACGGCGTGCGGCGAGGATCGGGACGGGCTGATCGTTTCAACGGCGTCGTTCAAGATCTACGTCGATTTTGTCGGCAAGGCCAACAGCCTGAAGGCCGGAACCTATATTCTGTCCAAGAACATGACGATCAAGGAGATTGTGAACATCCTTTCCAAAGGCGTTCCGGCTCGCACCGCAAAGCGCTTGACGATCCCCGAAGGATACACGGTCAATACGATTGCGACGCTTCTTGTGCGGGAGGGCATTCTTTCAGAGCCGTCAACCTTCAAAACACTGTGTAAGACGGCCGATGCATTCAGCAAGTATCCGTTCCTGTCCGAACTGACCGGCGCAAGCGACCGCATGTACGCGCTCGAAGGGTATCTGTTCCCGGATACGTACGAGTTCTATGTGGATTCGACGGCCGAAGAGGTGATCGACCGCATGCTGACGCGCTACTATGACATCTACGCGGGCGAGTACGTCGATCGTGCCAAGGAGCTCGGCTATACGCGCGATCAGGTCATGATCCTTGCATCGATCATCGAGCGCGAGGCACGCGATCCCGAGGACTTTGCAAAGGTCTCCGCCGTATTTTATAACCGCCTCAGGGCGGGCATGAAACTCGAATCCTGTGCGACGCTGTCGTATGCGACGGGCACGAATCGGCTTTCGTTTACCAAGGATGAGATGGCGATCGTTTCGCCGTACAACACTTATCTCAACGCAGGATTGCCGATCGGGCCGATCTGCAACCCGGGCGAGGCGGCGATCCGCGCGGCGCTGTACCCGAATGAAGAGTATATCGAGCAGACCTATCTCTATTTCTGCAATGCGAATCCGAACGAGACCGCGTCGCTGCTGTTCAGCAAGACATATGAGGAGCATCAGGCGAACGTCGAAAAATACAGCAAGTACTGGTAAACGAACGGATTCGACCGGGCCGTACTGATTTCCCGCTTTCAAGCATACCCTTTCATGGAGGTGAACGGGTATGCTTTCATTTTTGGCCGTTTTTTTGCACAGCATCTGCTTTTTCGGAGCCATCGGGGAGATTGCGGCGTTTCCGAAACCGTTTGACAAGGAGGAGGAGGCGTACTGGATCGCACGGCTTGCCGAAGGCGACGATGAGGCGCGCGAGCAGCTGATTGTGCACAACCTGCGGCTCGTGGCACATATTGCAAAGAAATATGAAAAGAACGCATCCGATCGCGACGACTTGATCTCGTGCGGGACGATCGGCCTCATCAAGGCGGTATCAACGTTTACCGAATCGAAGGGAACCCTGTCGGGTTATGCGTCGCGCTGCATCGAAAACGAAATCCTAATGAGCTTTCGGCGGGATCGAAAGCTGGTGCAGACGGTATCGATCGAAGAGGCCGTTGGGCAGGACAAGGAGGGCAACGACCTGCAGCTTGCCGATCTCGTCTGCACGGAGGAGGACTCGATCTTTGAGCAGGTGCAGCGTAGGCTCGATGCCGACCGCGTGCATCAGGTAATGCGTCATGCGCTGACGAAGCGGGAGCAAACGGTTCTGTCGCTGCGGTATGGCCTCGGCGGCGGGGTCCCGATGGCACAGCGCGAGGTTGCAACCATTCTCGGTATCAGCCGCAGCTATGTGTCCCGTATCGAAACAAAGGCAATGGAAAAGATGCGCAAGGCGATGAAGGAGTAGCGAAAGCGGCCGGATTTGCTTGACAGCGCAAGATGCAATCTGCTATACTGAATGCAACAAACGGGAAGGAAGTGAAAGGATGCGCAAATAATCCGTTTTCCAATCGGAATGTGACCCACCAGATGGGTTTGGTTTCCTGTGGAAAATCGGAGCGCAGCCTGACACCCGATCCGTTTGCGGTGTT
>JAUMVL010000015.1 GCA_030530185.1 Clostridia bacterium
CGGTAAACCTCTACTGAACCCCGCCACTATGGCGGGGTTTTCGCATTACAAAAACTCTGGCCATGATGGCCAGAATTTCTCTGCTAATGTTATTCCTGCGATCTAAACGGCGCGCCGGCAGAGAAACCGTGACCATGACGGTCACCGTTTTGTCATCGGCTGTCCCCTCTACTATAACAAGACATTTCCGATCCAAAATTGTTCCTGCTTTTTGAAAAATATCAAAAAAGGTTTTTTTCGGCCCCCTTTTCCTGTCAATTACACCCCTTTGCCAATACAAGTTTACGCAGAAGAGACGGATAGATTAAACGACCGGAATGGTGTCTCTTTACTTCTCGATCAAATCCTCGATGCTGCAGCCGAGCGCCTTTGCCAGTCGAAGCAGAGTTTCCACGCTTGCCTTGTTGATGTCCTTGCGACGTTGCTCATACATCTGAATGGAACGGAGCGTTACGCCGGACTGTTTGGCAAGCTCCGCCTGCGAAAAGCCATACGCGCTGCGGATGCGCTTCAGATTGGTTTCCGGGAAGCGTTCCCGCATACGCGTCTCGGCAACATCCGCGAATTTGGAAACATCCGCCTCATGGAGCGTATCATAAAGGCGCAACATATCGGAATACGGAAGCGCCTGAAAGATCTCGCTGTATGATCGCGCCGAATACCACTGATAATACGCGACCGCCCAGCCGATCCAGTATTCCTTTGATCGACCGAAATGCGTAGGCGGCACGGCGTCCGGCAGCCGGCCGGTGGTCTCCTCGATGACTTCCGCCGCAATCTCAATGCCGCTCTTTCCCGCAAGGATGGCAGGCTCGCCGTTTTCCATCCGCTTGCATAGCGTGCTTGCGACAAAGAGCTTGGCAAAATCCGCACCGGGGATTTTGCATGCATTGACCGCGTAATCAAAGGCGTCGCCCAACGCGGACTGGGCATTATGCAGATAGATTTCTCGGTATGCGCGGATCATCGTTGGTAACGCCTCCTCTTATGATATCCTGAATATACAGCCCGTCGGCCTCCTCTTCGAGGATATCCAGATAGGTCTGGTTTGCTTCCTCGTCCCGTGCCTTTCGTAGCACATAGTATGCGTCCTTCTCCGCAACCTCAAACCCTTCATATTTGAGTTTGGAAAACGCAAACTTGGACTTGATCACGATCTGCTCTCCGAGCTTGCCGAGCCGCATCGCGCGGGAAAGCTGCTCCACGGTGATCGCGTTGTTCAGGAACGCTTCCGCGTAGTCGAAATAGGAATCGTCCGCGCGATAGCCGATGATCACGTCATAGGCATTGACGTTGACGCCGAAATGCTCGATCAGATACCGCTTTGCCCGTCTTGCCACCGGCGTTTTGATGGAGAACAGGCGGTGTTCCACAAGAATCGCCATCCAGTTGAGGATCGTATAATCGGGACTGTTCAGCCGCAGGATCTTCAGAAATTCGACGTCCAGCGTATAGCGGTTGGAAAACCCGTCGCGCAGGGAAGAAACCGCCCACTCTTTCGCAAGGTCGCTGCTCTCGGTGCAGTAAAAGCCGAGGCCGAAATCGTTGTGCTGTTTGCCTTCGCCAAAGGTCGGCATCTCAATGACGCGCTCCGAGCCGTGATAGATTGTCCGTAACTGTTCCATCGCATGATCCTCCGTTTATCTGCATTATATCACCGTGGTGATAGTCAGTCAAGATAGAAATCCTCAAATGATCTTCGCTTCGCTGAACCCGAAGTCCTCACCCACAAATCGCTCGTATGCCTTGCCGACTTTTCGGATGCGTTTCAAAACCGCACTGTGCGTCCGGTAGCCGAGCGCCTTTGCGATCTCCTCCAGCGTTCTGCCCTTCAGCCGCAGTGCCAGGATCTTTTGATCCGTTTCGGGCAACGTTTGCAAAAACCGTTCCGCGTCGATCTTCGCGGCGGTTTCATTCTCAAACTCCGAATGTTCGTTCGACCGGAACAGCCCGTCCTCCACGCCGTCTACGATCTCATAGATACGAAGCGCCTCGTGCGACAGCGTTATCGGGTGCTTGGTCCGCGTGTGATACCATCGCTTCAGAAAGTCCGACTTCTGCCAGCTATACCGCCACTCGTCGAAATCCTCAAAGCACGGATTCTTTTGCGTATAGGTCAGCCATTCGGCATAGCCGTCCCGCCACATGACGTTCGGAACGGCGATCGAGAGGAAATGATCGACGGTCTCATACGGCACAAACCCGAACGGCGTTGTCCGATGTTGCTCCGTTGCATCAAGCCATTGTGAAAAGGTATAAAGCAATCCAAGGTCGTTCAGCTCGTTGATCCAAAGCGAGGCAGCGTGTGCGACGCGCCAGCAGGGACTGAACCCGGACCAGTCCTCCATCCGACCCTCCAGCCCCATGTGCGGCCACGCCATATAGGCGTAGGCGTCGATGATGCACTGAAAAAAGAGGTCGCTTTCGATCTGCTGGATGACCTCCCGATCCCTCAGCAGCGCGGCGCGCGTCCGCGGCAATCCATACATTTCCTTCCCGCAGCGCCGCAGCAGCTCCTTCGGGATCATCAGAAACGCCGGAATAAACTCCGCATTATGGAAGCCCGTGCAGCTTCCATCCTTTCTTTTGACCATAATCGGCATTCCGACCACCCTTTCTCGAACATGCTTCATTCATCGTATCTTCAGTATAAACTGTTTGCTGTCCAATAAAGGGGATTTACTCGAACATTTATTAATTTGTAGTATCTACAATTATATTAAGAAAAATCTCTTTGTCCCATAAATGGCCTTGTGAAAACGGTCGGAAAATGGTATAATAAAATATCGAATTATAGGCGGAGAACGCTATGAGCAACTCAATTCTTTCGAAAAAGCAGATGAACGAAGAGGACATCAAACTCAATTACATAACACCTGCTTTGCTGAACCGCGGTTGGAAAGATAAGATCACTATGGAAACCGCTGTGAAATTCACAGATGGCAAAGTAAACATCAAAGGCAATCTCGCCGTGCGTGAATCACCGAAAAAGGCAGATTATGTTCTGTACCTCTGCGCCAACCATCCGATTGCCATCGTCGAAGCCAAGGATAACAACCGCACTGTCTCTTTCGGTTTACAGCAGGCGATGGACTATGCTGTCATGCTTGATCTCCCGTTTGCATACAGCTCCAACGGCGACGGCTTCCGGGAGCACGACTTTATCACCGGTCAGGAACGCAATCTCGGGATTGATGAATTCCCCACGCCTGATGAATTGATTGCCCGCTACAATGCCGAATCGAACATCACCCCGCAGCAGGAACAGATTCGCAAGCAGCCGTATTACAGCAGTCAGAACACCTATCCTCCGCGGTATTATCAACGCATCGCCATCAATCGCACTGTAGAAGCCATTGCCAACGGGCAGCAGCGCCTTTTACTTGTCATGGCAACGGGAACCGGCAAAACCTATACGGCGTTTCAGATCGTCTATCGTTTGCTGCAAAGTGGCATGAAGCAGAAGATTCTGTATCTTGCCGACCGCAATATTCTCGTCGATCAGTCCATCATGCAGGATTTCGCTCCGCTTGAAAAAGTGATCCATAAAATCAATGTAGCGAAGGATGATCGTACGACGATCACCTCACATCAGGTGTACTTCTCCCTGTATCAGCAGCTCATCGGCGATGATGAGCAGGAGCATTTTTCCGAGCTGTTCTCTCCCGACTTTTTCGATCTCATCATCGTGGACGAGTGCCACAGAGGTTCCGCCAAGGAGGACAGTCGCTGGCGCAGAATTTTGGAATACTTCGCTTCCGCAACGCAGATCGGCATGACCGCCACGCCGAAAGAAACGAAATATATCTCCAACATCTATTACTTCGGCGAACCGATCTATATGTACAGTTTGAAGGAAGGCATCGACGACGGTTTTCTTGCGCCTTTCCGTGTGATCAATGTGCAAACGAGCATCAGCGACGGTTGGCGTCCGTATAAAGGGCAGCGTGATTATTACGGCAACGTTATCGAAGATCGGATTTATAATAATTTCGATTACGATACCAATATTGTCATCGAGGATCGTATTCGTCAGGTCGCCTCGGAGATCACCGCCTACCTCAAAGCGACAGATCGTATGGCAAAGACGATTGTCTTTTGTGCCACGGAAGAAGCCGCATTGCGTATGCGCGATATGTTGGTCAGTCTGAACGCGGACATGGTAAAGAAGAACCCGGATTATGTGGTCCGGATTACCGGCAGTGATGATGTCGGCAAGAGCAAGCTGAAATATTTTATTTCGGTTTCCAAGGAAGGCCCCGTAATCGCCACGACTTCCAAGCTCCTTTCCACCGGCGCAGATTGCAAGATGACCAAACTGATCGTTCTCGATGAGATGATCGGTTCTATGACGGAGTTCAAGCAGATTATCGGACGCGGTACGCGCCTTCGGGAAAAGGAAGGCAAAATGAGCTTTGTCGTCATGGATTTCCGCAATGTCACTCGTCTGTTTGCCGATCCGGATTGGGACGGACCGATTGAAATTGATGAGGATTTCGATCCCAATCATCAGCCGACACCAAGGCCCGCAGGCGATCCGAAAGACCCGCCGGACGGGCCGCGCGTTGTTCCCTTCATTTCTTCGGACGATCAGCAGGTGTATATCACGCACAAGATGGTCTCCGTATACGACGCCAATGGCAAGCTGTTGCGGCAGGAGAGCATCGAAGATTATACCAAGTCCAATATTCTCGGCAAGTATACGTCTTTGGACGGGTTCATCCGCCAGTGGTCCAAGGAGGATAAGAAGGCCGCGATCCGTGATCTTCTGTTGGAAAAGGGAATTGATCTGGAGCAAATGAAACGGGATCACGGCATGGAAGATGTGGACGACTATGATTTCATCTGCCATGTAGCATTTGATCAAAAACCGTTGACGCGCCGCGAACGTGCCAATAATGTCAAGAAACGCGATTTTCTCAGCCGCTACAGCGGGGTAGCACGTCGGGTGTTGGAAGCATTGCTCGAAAAGTATCAGGATAAAGGCGTGTACGAAATCGAAAGCACGGAGATTCTGAAGCTCGATCCGTTTATGAAACTCGGGAAACCTTCCAAGATCGCTTCCTACTTCGGCGGCAAAGAGGGTTACCTGAAGGCGGTTCGGGAGCTGGAAGCACTTTTGTATGATGAGGATATAGCTTGAGGTGACATGCATGGACGTGGTCAAACCATACGATTTGTGTCCGACAGAGTTTGAGAAGTATTGTGTGGAGATTTTCAAAGGATACGGCGAGAAGGAAAATCTTCGGAATTTTGTAGTCACGCATAATGTGAAGCTTCCTGCCCATAACGGCACGTATCAAATTGATCTGTATGCAAAGTTTACGGCACTGGGCGAAACGGAGTTTAAGGTGCTTTGTGAATGCAAGAGGTACAAATCACGAGTCAACCGCGAAAAAGTCGTGATTTTGGCAGATAAGGTCAAAAGCTTAGGGGCGCAGAAGGGCATTCTGATCTCAACAAGCGCATTCCAAAAGGGTGCGATTCAATATGCGAAGGAAAATGGCCTTGCGCTGATTCAAATGACGGAGTATGGACCGGAGCACTTTTCTCATTCAAGTGGTCCGCAACCATCGGATGAGAATGATCCGTTCCTCTATGCGGAGCGAATGCTGCCGCCATATCGAGCGATTGATTGCACAAGTGAAGCTGAGAACAACGTCATCTATCCAACAGCAGCTATGCTCGAAGAGATATATGCAACGCAGGACAGGATGATCAAAGAATGGGCATTACACTCTAAATAGATCGTGAACATTAAGTGAGGGGCAATTATGAGCAACTTATCCGGTTTTGTCAAGCGTCTGCGGGACATTATGCGCAACGACGCGGGTATCAACGGCGACGCGCAGCGCATCGAGCAGATCGCGTGGATGCTGTTTTTGAAGGTATATGACGCCAAAGAGCAGGACTGGGAGATCGACGAGGACGACTATACCTCCATCATCCCGGAAAACTGCCGTTGGTGCAACTGGGCACACGATCCTTCCGGCAAGGGGTTGACCGGCGACGCGCTGCTGAACTTCGTCAATAACACGTTGTTCCCCACGCTGAAGCATCTGCCCGTTGACGCCAATACGCCCATCAAAAAGGCGATCGTGCAGACCACCTTCTCCGACGCCAACAACTATATGAAGGACGGCGTTCTGCTGCGGCAGATCATCAATATCATCGACGAACTGGATCTTTCCGACTATGAGGAAAGCCATGCCTTCGGCGAGATCTATGAATCCATTCTGAAAGAGCTGCAAAGCGCGGGTTCGGCCGGCGAATTCTATACGCCCCGTACCGTGACCGATTTTATGGCGCAGCGCATTCAGCCGCAGATCGGTGAACACATGGCGGACTTTGCCTGCGGCACCGGCGGCTTCATCACCAGTTGGCTCAAAGAACTGGATAAAAAGGTGGAAACCGTTGCAGATCGGACGGCTTACGGCAGTTCCATCTTTGGCGTTGAAAAGAAGCAATTCCCCTATATGCTGTGCATCACCAATATGCTGCTGCACGGATTGGACGTCCCGCAGGTTTATCACGATAATTCCCTCTTGAAGGACGTGCTGGACTATACCGAGGACGATCAGTTCGACGTGGTGCTGATGAATCCGCCCTACGGCGGCAGCGAGAAAGCGGAGGTCAAGAACCATTTTCCGTCCGATCTCGCCAGTTCCGAAACCGCCGATCTCTTTATGGCGGTCATCATGTACCGGTTGAAGCAGGACGGGCGCGCCGCCGTCATCCTGCCCGACGGTTTTCTGTTCGGTACAGACAATGCCAAGATCAATCTGAAGAAGAAGCTGCTTGCCGAGTTCAATCTGCATACGATCGTCCGTATGCCCGGCAGCGTCTTTTCGCCCTATACCTCCATCACGACGAACATCCTGTTCTTCGATCGCACCGGTCCCACCAAGGAAACGTGGTTCTATCGGCTCGATATGCCGGAGGGCTATAAGCATTTTTCCAAGACCAAGCCGATGAAGCTCGAACACTTCGCCCCGGCTGTCGAGTGGTGGAACGATCGGCAGGAGCTGACCGTGGACGGGTTCGACAAGGCAAAGAAGTTCACGGCAAAACAGCTTTCCGAAGACCTCGGCTATAATTTCGATCAATGCGGCTATCCGCACGAGGAGGAGGAGATCCTCGATCCGATCTCCCTGATGCAGCGGTATGAAACGGAGCGCGCCTCCCTCAATGCGGAGATCGATCGCGTGCTTGCCGAGATCAAAGAAAAACTCGGGGTGACGGAGCAATGACCCCGCAGGAATTGAAAAACAGCATTTTGCAGCTTGCCATCCAAGGCAAGCTGGTGGAGCAGCGCACGGAAGAGGGCACGGCGGAGGAACTGTACCGGCAGATTCAGGCGGAGAAGCAGACGCTGATCCAAACCGGAAAGATCAAAAAGGAAAAGCCCCTGCCCGAGATCACCGAGGAGGAAAAGCTCTTCGATATTCCGGAGAGCTGGAAGTGGGTACGTTACTCCAATCTTTTTGACATTGGTTCTGCTATCAGAATCCATCAAACAGATTGGAAAACAGAAGGAATCCCGTTTTTCAGAGGACGAGAACTCGTAAGGCTTGCTAAGACAGGCGATCCAGATGCAGAAATATTTATTTCCCGTGAGCTTTACGAAACAAACAAAGCAAAAGGTGGCGTTCCTCAGAAGGGTGATTTGTTAGTTACAGCGGTTGGTACACTTGGAAAGGTCTATATAGTTCAGGGGACACACCCTTTTTACTATAAGGATGCTTATATCCTTCGCTACAATAATTTTTCTAAGTTGTTCTCAGAATACTTCAAATATGTAATTGAGTCTCCCTTTATTCAAGATTATATCTCCCAAGGTTCTATGGGAACAACTGTTGCTCAGTTAACAATCGAAAAGGCAAAAAGAATGATATGCCCGCTTCCTCCACTCGCTGAGCAAAAGCGAATCGTCGCCAAGATCGAGGAACTGCTGCCGCTGATCGATCGGTATGAACGGGCATGGACGCGGCTGGAGGATTTCAACAAACGTTTCCCGACGGATATGCAAAAATCGCTCTTGCAGCTTGCCATTTCGGGCAAGCTTGTGGAGCAGCGCCCCGAAGAAGGCACCGGTGAAGAACTCTATCAAAAGATTCAAACCGAAAAGCAATCCCTGATTCGCTCCGGCAAGCTGAAAAAGGATAAGCCCCTCCCCGAGATCACCGAGGATGAAATTCCCTTTGACATTCCAGAGAGTTGGAAGTGGGTGCGTTTTGCTTCCGTTATTGATGTACGTGATGGCACGCATGATACCCCTAAGTATGTTTCTGACGGTATCCCTCTTGTGACTAGTAAAAACCTGGTTGATGGAACGATTGACTTCAAGACAACAAAGAATACTTCTCTTGAGGATGCTACAGCTATTAATCTGCGTTCTCGTGTTGATGATGGGGATATTCTGTTTGCAATGATCGGAACAATTGGCAATCCGGTTTTGGTAAAAAAAGAGCGAGAGTTTAGCATTAAAAATATGGCATTGTTTAAGCCAATAGAAGCATCTTTGCTTGATATGCAATATGTGCTACTCTTTCTTCGGAAAGCACAAGTAGATATGAAAAAGATAGCGAATGCAAGTGTGCAGTCTTTTGTTTCATTAACTCTACTGCGTAATTATTTGTTCCCACTGCCGCCATTCGCAGAGCAAAAACGCATTGTCGCCAAACTCGAATCCCTCCTCCCTCTATGTAGTCGGCTACAATAACATGTGAGCATGATCAATGTTTCAACCACTCGCTTTCAATGGCGAGTGGTTTTGCAACTACACTGAAAAGAAAAAGAAGCTGGAAAACAACAGACTTCATCGCAAAAAAACAGCATTAGTAATCTTGTTTAGCAGCTCAATAGGGGGGAATGACTTTGCGGGACAGGCAATATGCAATGCGCAGCAAATACTATCACAAAAATGTGGCGTGATTGTGAAATGCGGTTATAATACTTTCAACCGCATTGACAATCATGACCAAACACGATATAATCGCCTTAAAGCGAGGTGATATTATGAGCAACAACAAATCAACAAATACTATGGCAACAAAAAGCGAGAGTGGAAAGAAAAAGAACACGCGGGTTTTACAATCAAATTGCCCATCTTTTTCACTTGAAGAGGCTGTGAAGATTCCCAGAGCTATAAAGGATCATTTCGCGGGACAACCCACCGATCCGTTGATGCTTGCAGAAGCTTGTGGGTACTCTCCGCAAAGTTCCACATGGCGATCACTATCTGGAGCCGCTATAGCTTATGGCTTGACAGATGGCGGATACAATTCAAAAACGATAGGACTTACTCCTTTAGGAGAAAGAATTGTTTCGCCGCTGATTGAGGGTGATGATGTTGCTGCGCTGAGAGAAGCTTCCCTGATCCCCACAGTACTTAAGGTTTTCTTTGATCAATATGATCGTAATAGATTCCCGCGCGAAGACATCGCAAAAAATATATTGATCAAAAATGGCGTGCCGCAGGACCGGGTAGAAAGTGTGTATAATATAATACGCGCGAACGGCAAGTTTACCAACATGATTAGGGTTATATCTGGGAATGAGTATGTTTATGCCTCCGAGATGAGGGGGACCGCTCCTTCGGTTGATAAGCAAGTGGAAAATAGCGAGGAAGAAGATGTCGAAATCCCGCCCGAGCTTGCAAAAAAGATGAATATCGAGCCTCCTTTTGCTTCATCAGATTCGGCCAACAATCCAGTTGTAGCAGCGGAACCTCGAGTATATATTTCACATGGTAAGGGTAGCCAAATAATTGTCGGGCAAATCAAAGAGTTACTATCGTATGGACAAATGATCCCCGTTGTATCTATTGAGAATGAAACGACCGCAATCTCTGTCCCGGATAAAATATTTGATGATATGCGAAGCTGTACTGCTTGTATAATTCATATTTGTCCAGAGAGTAAAATTGGCACAGATAGTGTGATGTATTCAGGGTTGAATGAGAACGTATTGATTGAAATTGGCGCTGCTATAGCTCTTTATGGCAAGAAGATAATCATCTTGTGCAAGAAAGGCACTACGCTTCCATCAAATCTACAGGGATTGTACAGATGTGAGTATGACTCCAACCAGCTAGATTATACATCAACAATGAAACTGCTAAAAACCCTTCAAGAGCTGCGGAAACTATTATAGTGATATATCTGATTTTCAACTGAGTCATACAACTTCGAAGATAAACACCGCCCGTCTGGACGGTGTTTTTCTTGATGGCTCAAAATTGAATCGAGTTGGAATGGAGATGAAAAAACTCGATTTGCTCCAGCTACTTGCCCTTTTTACAATTAGCTGGAGAAAAACAATATGGTTTTCGTATCGTTCGGGCGCGTTATGAAACAATACATGAAAGAAGAAAATGAAACCGTTACAAATTGTAACCAGTTGAAAAAACTTGCACAGGTATGCCCCTGTTGACAGCAAAAAGTTAGGCTAAAATGAAGTCGACTATACAATACATTGGGCAGGGATTCTGCAAACCATAACATGTTGTTACTCCTTTGTCAATGGAATATTCCACTCGTTAAAATTTGTTTACAATCTAATTCGTTAAAAAGGAATGACCGTTCTTTTGAAAAGAAAAGGAGAGCGGACGCCGGAGTATTCCGTGCGCCCGCTCTGTGGAGGAGTGGAAGAATAGTTGTTTCGAATGCCGCTTCATAATTATCCGCAGTATAACAGGATGCGAAACGGATTATGAAGCAGCGGTATCGATCTTATGCGGCGGGGTATTCGCCCTGTCCCTTGAAGGCAACGCCCCAGACGCTCGACGGCGCGGTGAAGTCGCGGTTTACGCGCTCGTCCACGGCGGCGACGAAGTGCAGGCGCATTTCATGCTCGGGGTTCTCCTTGTCCACTTCCATAACCTTGCCGTTTTTGTCGGTCAGCGTCAGCTTCCAGCCCGTGTATTCCCAAGTTCCTTCTTCGACCAGACCGGCGGTCTTGAATGTGAAGGTATAGGTCTTGTCGGTGTTGAGATCAAGCAAGTAGTTCTCGGAATCGGACGTAAAGGAGAACAGGACTTCCTTTTCGGCGGGTGCTTCCGAAGCGGGTTCGGCAGCGGGCTTCTGAAGGCCGGCCGGCGGATCATAGTCGCCCTGCCCCTTGAACGCAACGCCCCATGCGCTCGACGGCGCAACAAAGTCGCGGTTCACGCGCTCGTCCACGGCGGCGACGAAGTGCAGGCGCATTTCATGCTCGGGGTTGTCCTTGTCGATCTCGGTGACCTTGCCGTTCTTGTCGGTCAGGGTCATCTTCCAGCCGTGGTAGTCCCAAGTGCCGGTTTCGGTAAGGCCTGCGGTCTTGAACGTAAACACATAGGTGCAGTCGTTATAGATATCGAGCAGGTAATTTTCCGAATCCGACGTGAAGGAGAACAGGATCTCCGGCTCCGCGGCCGGTTCGCTGCTGACAACCTTTTCGGGCATCTCATAGCCGAAGGAGGCGAACCATTCCTTGATGGACGGATACTGCACGCTGCCGTCGCCGCTTGCCGGAATGTTGCGGACGAACACGCCGCCGTCGGCAAGTCCGAGCGCGATATTGACGGTAAACTCGTCGAAGTGCCCGGTCAGATCGTAGCCGTAGTCGATTGTGCAGATCTGATCCATGCCGATGACCATATAATCCATCACACAGAACCAAAGGTTCTCGTCGTTCACGTTCGTCCAGTAGCCGAAATACTGATAGGCGTTGCCGCGTCCGAATACGGACATGACCATTTCGCCGTCCTCATAAAGGTTGATCAGCGCATCGAACGGAACGGGTTCTCCGGCAGCGGTGACGTCGCCGTGGCCGATCAGCTGATAGGCGATCGTCTTGGAATCGTTGTCTTCGTTGTAATACTGCTCGCCGGTGTAACCCTGCCACTTTTCTTCCGGCTCGGTCGGGGTCTTGTAGTTGGCGGTTGTTTCCGCTGCGGCAGATTCGTCATTCTTCGTGACTGCGCCGGATTGCTGTGCCTGTGCCGCGGGTGCGGATGCGGCGGTTGCTTCGGCCTTGTTCGCATTGGTGTTCAGACCGACGACGACCGCAAGGATCGCGACGACCGCGACCATCGGGAGAACGACCTTCCAGTCGGCTTTTTCAAACGCCGGACGGCCGCCCTTGTCCTCTTCAAAGATCACCGCAAACAGCGCGGCGAGCATGCCGCAAAGGAAGCAGACGAACGCGGCGATCATGTAGGGCGAAAGGCCGGTGTTCATGACGTCGCCCGCGAAGTAGAACGCGAGGTAGCTTGCTCTGCCTTCAAGCAGCGTGAAGAACGCGACCGTAGAAGCGGCGTAAGCAAGGATCGACGGCACCTTGCCGAAATCCTTGTAGGACGCGATTAAGCCGAACAGGATCGCGGCGAACGCGGCAAGGATCACGACGATCGGGCGCTCGGTGGTTTCAAACGACACGGCGGTCAGCATCCGATAGAACACGAGACCGACTGCAAACAGCACGATGGATGCTGCGGAACAGAAAAAGCCTTTTTCTTTTTTTGCTAAAAACTGTTTCATGGGTCAATCCTCCTTTTTCCGATTGGCTGCAATGAGATAGAGTATCGTGGAACCGGCGGCAAGGATGCCGAAGCCGATCTTCATAACGGTCAGCGCGGTCTGCCACCACGGCGTAATCAGTTCGATGCGCGCATCCTCGGCAATGCCGTTGACGGCGTTCGAGTGGATGAAGTTATAGAGGATGCGATGGCACGCTTCGCGCGAGGCTTTCAGCAGCACCGGATCGCTTTTGAGACTATCCACGGTCAAGGTCTTATTGACGTACGCCTTGGATGCATCGTCATAAACGCCGTTGTTCATCATGACGGATACGCCTGCGGCAATCGAGGCGTTGCCGTCGTAAAGACCCGCCGTCGGGGAACCGAGGTCGGTGATCACGAACGCATCGCTGCCCCATTCGTTGAACAGCACGCCGGTGACGAGGTCGTATTCGGTCGCGGTGGAGATCATACCGATGCGGTTGTAAGAGGTCATGAGCCCGTTCGCTTCGCCGTAGGTCATCGGGCCTTCAAACGCGCGGATGTAGATCTCTCGAAGCGCCTGTTCGTTCGTCCATGTGCCGATGCCGATGCGGTTCTGCTCCTGGTCGTTGATCACGAAGTGCTTGACGGTAACGACAAGTCCCTTACCCTTACATTCGCGGACGAACGGAATCAGCAGCTCGGAGGTCAGCACGGGGTCGGCGCCGATATATTCATTCACGCGGCCGAGATGCGGATTGCGGTGCGTGTTTGCGCCGGGGCCGTAGATGCAGGGCATATCAATATAGAGAGCTTCCTCCCCCCACATTTCGCCCTCACGCGCGGCAAGCTCCTTGTTGAACGTGGCGCCGAGCACCGGCTCGGAGGGATAGGTAACGCCGGTGAAGTCTGCGGTCAGCGCGATCGTTTCGCCGGTCAGCGGATCGGAAAGCGTATCACCTTCCTGCACCGGCGTCTTTTCGCCGGTCGCAGGGTCGATCTGCTTGAACTTGTACGCACCGCGCATACCGATCGGACCGTCGTTGGACGCGCTTTCGGGGAACGTCAGCGACGGAGCGGCCTTGATCGAATAGTTGCCGTTGGCGACCATGTGGCTGAGTTCATAGATCGTCAGCCGGTCGAGCATCTTTTCCCAGGCCGGATCGTCATAATCGAGATCGCGCAGGGAAACGACGTTCTCCGCACCGAGCGTGGAGAGCGCATCGGCCGTTTCGTTCTGCGTCGCAAGGTCCACATACTTGACTTCCGTCGCATCACCGCGCGCGCGGGTGTCGTTGCCGTTTCCGGTATCGTAACGCT
Source organism: Clostridia bacterium (assembly GCA_030530185.1). Classification (GTDB taxonomy): domain Bacteria; phylum Bacillota; class Clostridia; order Christensenellales; family CAG-138; genus UBA3792. The sequence continues at coordinate 13,802 of JAUMVL010000015.1, forward strand.
TGGTGTCGTTCAGCACGGAAATCATATCGGCGGATGCGGTCAGCTCTGCAGCCTTCGGGAACGTGCCCTGCCAGTCGGCACGGGTCATGTAGGTGACCGCGCCGGGAATCCATGTATTGATGTCCGCTTCCGCAAACGAGCGCGTGATCGCTTCGCCGGTGTAAAGGCTCTTGGAATAGGTCTCGGCATCGAGCTTGTCCTGTTTCCAGGTATAGGTCAAAGCCGCATTGCCGCTGCCCTTGCCCTTGGCGGCAAGGATGTTGTCGATCGCTTCGTGCGCGCCGTTGCCGACCGCGAAGTAGTAATCGCCTGCATCCATGATGTAGGTCTTTGCGCTGACATAATCGAACGATGCAAGCCACTGGAGATGCACGGTCACATCGAGCGTTTCGCTCGCGCCGGGCTCGAGCATGTCGGTCTTTGCAAAGCCCATCAGCTGAACGGACGCCTTTTCGACAAGGTTCTGCCGGTCATAATCGGTGTACGGCGACTGGGCGTAGACCTCGACGACCTCCTTGCCCGCGACGGAGCCGGTATTGGTGACCTTGACGGACACGGTCGCGGTATGCGCGGCGTCGTCAAAGGAAACATTCGTAATCTCCTTGTCGAATGAGGTGTAGCTCATGCCGAAGCCGAACGGCCACACGACCTCATCGTCATAGTTCCACGCACCGGAATTGCCCTGTCCTAAAACAGAATCCTCATAACGTGTCTCGTAATAACGGTAATCGACATAGATGCCCTCGGCGTAGACGACGTAGTTTTTCGCCTGCGACGCCTTGATCTTCGAGCCGTTCGTATAGGCGAAGTTGCCGAAGTTCTGCGAGGACGGAATGCTGTCGATGCTCGTCACATAGGTATCGACGAGCTTGCCCGACGGGCTGACCTTGCCGGTGATCACGTCCGCGACGCCGAACGCGCCGTGAAGGCCCGCGTTGCCGAGTTTCAAAATCGCGTGGATATCCGGATCGGAGGCGATCTCACCCGCTTCGATCGGATGGTCGCCGGAGAGCAGCACGATCACCTTGCCGCCGCTTGCTTTGGCGGCTTCGATGGTTGCGCGGTCGGCATCGCTCAGCGCCAGCGAGCCCTGCGGGGCGTCGTTGCCTTCGCCGTTCACCCGGCCGAGGATGGCGAGCGCGACGTCGCAGCCGGTGTCCTTGACGGTAAGGCCGTCCGCTTCGAGCGCCTTGGAAACGCGCGTGGAGGCCGCGAACATGGATGTCGTCATGGCCGCGCCGCCGTTGCTCGTTGTATAGACAAAGCTGTCCTCGCCGAATACGCCGATCGTGCCGGAGGGCAGCGGCAGCACGCCGTCGTTTTTCAAAAGCACAGTGCCTTCATCGGCAATGTCGCGCAGCAGCTGCGTTTTGGCGTTGTACATCTCCTGCAGATTCGCATAATCCGAGGTATAGTACACCGCCGCGCTGTCGCCGCCGACGACCCGGCTCGTAACGATGCCGAGAAAATCGTTGATCCTCGGCGCGAACTGCAGGGCAAGATTCTGCCCGATCAGTGCGACGACGAGGAAGAAGATCGTGATCAGCGAAAGCGCTTTCCAAAGATTCTTTCTCATTCTGTTCCTTCCTTTCCGTTGTAGTATTATGTTGTATAAAGCATGGGGTTACGTCTTGATCTCGGATGCTTGTTTGGCGAAAGGAAAAATGTTTTTCCCGCTCTCCGTATCTTTCTTTCATTCTGTGAAGT
>JAUMVL010000246.1 GCA_030530185.1 Clostridia bacterium
TCGGCGTAAATGCCGACAGCGTAGATGTGCGGCTTTGTCGGCACGCTGCTGTATTACATGGGCTTCCATCGGATGTACGCCCTGTTAAAATGCCGTGCGGAACGCCTCGGCGATGCGAAAAACAACAAATGGGTCAAGATGTTTCGCGCCTCGTACGTGACCGGAACGGTGGCTTGGGCGTATGTGCACGCGATGTTTATGACCGTTGCGCTGATTTTCAAGTTCGTTTGGCAAAGCTACGGGGACGTTGAAACGGCAGCCAAGATCGCCAACAAGGTCTTTTACGCCAACGCCGCGCCAATGCTGATTGCTTATCTCCTTTGTGACGTCGGTCTGACGGTCACGATGATCGTTCTGGTTTGGAAAAAGGTGATTCCGTTAAAGAGCACTGCAGCCCGAATCGCCGCCACGCTCTGCAATCCGATGATGATGCCGGGCGTGATCGGAAACCTATTCACGCTGCTGCCGTGGCCGGTCAATCAGCTTGATCACGGCACGGAATCCTTCGGTCACGCCTTGGTGCTGCTGCTGGGATTACTCCTGCTGCGGGAAATGGAGCGCACCGGTGAACTTCGGAGAATCGTATGACAGTACTATGGGTGATTTTGGAGGGGCTCGGCTTGGGGCTCTTGCTCTGGCTTGTCTGCGCGATCGGGATTCGCAAGGGCGCGATCGGCATGGTGCATCTTTACGGAGAGGATGTGCAAAAACGGGTCTGTGAACTGGGACTGACCACGCCGGAAAGGATTCAAAGCCGCGGGATGCTCTTTAAGGCAGTTTGCCTGCCCGGCTATATCGCGTATGTGTTGCTTTCGGTCTATGCGATCAATGGGGCAAGGGGCTTTATCAGCGGCTTCTGGCAGATGTTTGTGATCCTTTCGATCATGAATCTCATCGATCGCTTCCTGATCGACGAATACTGGGTCGGGCATACGACCGCTTGGATCATCCCGGGAACGGAGGACTTGCGGCCCTATATCAAGGCCGCCGACAAAAAGCGCAAGTGGCTGTTCGGCACGGTTGGGATGCTGCTGATTTCCGCAGCTTTGGCAGGGATTATGGCTGTCGTTCTGAAATAATTGTGCAGGCAGAAGAGGAAAGCAATATGAAAAACTTTGTCAAGGAAGGACAGAAGCTGCCGCTGTTCGGCATAGGACCGTATCTCGTCGCGGGGATCGCCGCGGTGACGGTCGCGGCGGTGGTTCTGTTCTCGTACGTATGGAAGATCGGTACGGTGTATGCGCCGTGGAGCGTGATCCTGCGGATCGCGGGCGCCGTGCTTATCGTATTGGGGCTTGCGATCTGGTTCATCGGGGCGGCGCGCTCCGACATGGATGCGAACATTGCCGAAAACCGGCTGAAAACGGACGGGATTTACGCGTGGGTACGGAACCCGATGTACAGCGGCTGGTGGCTGGTAATCACCGGGATCGGCTTGCTGTGGGCGAATGTCGGCGTGCTTTTGACGATCCCCGTGAATTGGCTGATCCTCACGATCACGCTTAAGCATACCGAAGAAAAGTGGCTGACAGGTCTGTACGGTGCGGAATACACGGCGTATCAAAAACGGGTCAACCGCTGTGTGCCGTGGTTTCCGAAAAAGGAGGGAAGGTAAATGCTGTTGACGATCTTTTTAACCGTTGTGTTCTGCGCGGCGATCTCGCTGTTGATGCTGTCCGCCGTCGCGTTTATTCAGGACAACCGTTTCTTCTCCTCCGCACCGAAGGAGGTGCGGGCGGTTTTGGTGCAGCGGGAGCAAGAACCCTTCAAGGGCGCGCGGGTGATCGGCTGGACGCTTGCGGGGTTCAGCGTTTTAATGATCCTCGGCGTGGGCGTAATCGCAATTTGGGACGGGGTCCGCAGCGGGTTCACGTTTGGACAGTTCTTCGTGCGGTTTCTCATAATCTTCACCGTATACAAGCTGTACGACATGATCTGCTTCGATGAGTTTCTGCTGCTGAAATCGGGCTTTTTCCAGCACTATTATCCGGAGGGCGCGAGCGCGCTGGTTGGTAAAAAATACGGCTTCAATCTGAAAAGTCAGTTGTTGAAGCTACTCGTCATTTTCCCGGCGGCATCGGCGCTTGCGGCTTGGCTTTGCAGCTTATTTGTTCAATAACAGGAAAGGATTTTTGAAAACATGCACGCATATTACGCAAAAAACAAAGAAAAGATCAAGGCGGGAATGGATAAATACCTGTCTCTCATTTCCACAGAGCTGGAAACGCGCAGCGGCAACAGCTACGCCGCCATTTTCGCGGAGATCTGGGACTATTACGAAAAGAACCTTTTGGAGAACTTTCCCTATATCGGCGGAGACAAGGTCAGCGGCACCAAGAATTTAACCGGCGCGTATTACTTTATCGCCATGGGCGAGGTGCTAAAGCGCTACGGCGCGGACATGGAGGAGATCGGGCATTTGATGGTGCTGTCCTATGAGCGGTATTTTCTGAAAATTCCGGGCGTTGTCCGTAAGGCGATGGGTAAACTGTATCAAAGCCCGAAGCTGCTGAACAAAATGTTTTTGAAAA
>JAUMVL010000247.1 GCA_030530185.1 Clostridia bacterium
CATATTCGCCGACGCTTTCATCGCCTCGTCGTCAATGTAGTTGCACACCTTCTCGGCGCAGCTCTTGCACAGCTGCTTTTCGAGGTCCTGCCCCTGTTTAAATCTGACCGTGCCGAAGCGGTTGAAATCCAGATTCACTCCGTCTTTTTCATAGTCGATCTCGCGCAGGCACATATCGCAGTAGACCTTAACCATCTTCTACCTCCTCACAGGCATCCGCCGGAAACGCAATGGTGTTCCCGTAATAGTGGACAAAATAGATCAGCTCTCCGTCTTTGCCGGTCGTTTTCAGCTCCACCCAAAATTCCTTCCCCTTCTTCGCCAGCGGCAGCGTCAGATCCCGCTTCAGTCGTATCCTCATGTCCTTTCCTCCATAATTCTTGCATTATTTCTCGGTCACTTCATTGCCCCATGCGTCCCAACCGTCGGCGCGCTGACGGGCGAACATTTCCAGCCGCGGAACATCGCCCAACAGCTCAACGATCCGCCGCCGAGTTTCGTCCGGCTTTTTACTGTGTCCCTCGAAAGGGGCCTCTATGATTTGGCGGACATTGTGGGCGCGGATCTGCGTCGCCGCCTTAAAGTCCGGCGTGACACCCAGTAGGCAAACCTCCGCATTTGCGCGTGTGTATGCGCCCGTGCCCATGAAATTTCCGCCGTTTTTACGGTTCTTTTTCACCCACACAAAAGCCGCGGTCTTATATGTAAAGCCCCATGCCTTCATGACCTTTAGGGCCTCCGTGATATTCGGAAATGTTGCCCACATGAAGCAAGCACACCCCCCCCCGCAGATTTCGCGCACCGGCAGGGTGCATATTTCGGCAGTCGCCATTGTCGGGTAGTGCTTCTCCGCTGTGCCGCGGCTTCGCTTGGTGGTTCCGGCCTGCTGATACGCCCACGGGGGATCGGCGTAAATTACAGAATATTTCTTGTCGGGGAGGGGGATTTGCTCGCACTTCATACCGCCCAGCCCTCCTTTCTTCCATCCACATAGCACCAGCTCTGCGGCGGGCGCTCGATATCATACGGCTCTGCACCGAATCTCGTATCGCGCAGGCCGGTAAACTCGCTCAGCTCGCGCGGCGCGTCGTAGATGCGCAGGCCGTTGATATGCCAGCCATAGCCGCTGCGTCCTGCGAGGTAGTCGTTCAGCATTTCAGACGTCAAGCAGGCTGCATTGAGCAGCTCACCGACGGGCGATGTGCGCATAGTGGCGGCGTCACAAACACAAGTCTCCACCGAGTTCGGAACGCCCATGTACCCGACGTGTGTGATCCAGTCGATCCGGTCACAGGTAAACTCGCCGATGATCTTGCCGTTCCCCACAGATCCGCCGACAGGGATTGCTGTCCCCGCATCCATGCAGGCTATCAGGTTCGTGCCCGCTTTGTTCTGCATAAAGGCAAGGTGCTTGTCCCGTGTGCAGTAGATATAACACTTGAACGGCGTGTCCAGCTTTGGCCGGTTTTTTCGGACTTCGATGGTCTTTTCGCCGGAAGCGATCGTTTGGCACCACTTCGGTCGAATACTGATAAGCACAGCTTTTTTCATGGCCTCCAATCCTCCTCTCTCACCTGAAATGCGTCGCCAAGCTGGATGGTCTCGGGGAAATTGTGCTGCGTTGTTTGAATGGCGTATTTGTCAATTTCGGTCGCGTAATAGGTTGTGACATTCACGCCCAGCTTGTTCAGGGCGAGGCGTCCACAGCTCATGCCGTCATACATGGAAAACACCTCCACCGGCTCCGCCGTCAGCCCCTCGAAGTGGCTCATGATGTGGGCGATCACATCAACCGTCCACCCGTTGCCCAGCATCTTGTAGGCTTGACTGTCGCTTACGGGGAAAGCGTAGCTTTCCGGCACGGTCTGGAGGCGTTTACACTCCGTCACGGTCAACTTGCGAATGATGTAAAATCCGTCTGCCAGTTTAATAGGGTATGTCTTTCCTTTGATGGTGATCCGCCCGCCGCGAACCTCGTAAACTGGGATTTGCTTCCCGTCCGCCGCCTCAATCACCAGACGGCTTTGGTGGCCGGTGGCGGCCACGGCGTTGCTTTTCTGGTCGTCCCGCATTTCAAAGGCGGAACCATTTTCACGCCCACGCCACGCCATACCGGCAGGTACAGCATACAGGCCGGTGGCTGCGCCGTCGGCACCGCCGCCGTTTGGCCTTGCCTGCAGGGAAACGCTCTTGCCGTCGGTGCTGTAAATGCGGCGGCTTTGGCTGGTGCCCAGTTCGCCGTCCTTGTTTGGCATGGTGCCGGCGCGGACGGGGACGGCGATCATATTGTCTTTCTGAACGGTTGTAAGCGTGTTTGTTTTCCCATCGTCACGGGCCTCAAAGTGTTGCGCGACGCTTCCGTTCTCCCCGATGTACCGCCCGCGTTGTGCGACACAACAGGCGTCCTGTTCCGCGACAGGGACAGCATAAAGGCCCGTCTTGGCTCCCAGCCCTCCGCCGTTGCCGCAGAGCGTCACGCTTTTTCCGTCCGGCGAATAGACGCGGTATTGCTGGCTGTCATGGTCC
>JAUMVL010000248.1 GCA_030530185.1 Clostridia bacterium
ACATGGAAAAAGCCGGACGAAGCGCCGGATGAGGAGACCGAACATGACCTATTTTGAATGTGCAAAGGCGAAGCAGCAGGCGTTGTCCGAAAGCGGGCACGCCGTTGTTTTGTCCATTGAAACTTCTTGCGATGAGACCGCGGCGGCCGTCGTTCGCGACGGCAGAGAGGTGCTATCCAACGTCGTCTATACGCAAATTCCGCTGCACCGCAGGTTCGGCGGCGTCGTGCCGGAACTGGCAAGCCGCAATCATGTTGATCAGATCGGTATTGTCGTGGAGCAGGCGCTTGAGGATGCACACCGCACGCTCGAAACGGTCGATGCAATCGCAGTAACCTGCGGACCGGGACTGGTCGGCGCGCTGCTGGTCGGTGTCAGCTTTGCAAAAGGCCTCGCACTTTCGCACAATCTGCCTCTGGTCGGAACAAACCATATCCTCGGGCACATTGCTGCGAACTATCTGACCTTTCCGGATTTGCAACCGCCGTTTACCTGTCTCATAGCGTCGGGCGGACACAGCCATATCGTCCGTGTCAACGATTACGACCGTTGCGAACTGATCGGAAAAACACGTGACGATGCGGCGGGGGAGGCGTTCGACAAGGTTGCACGCGTGCTTGGGCTTCCGTACCCGGGCGGACCGGAACTGGAAAAACTTGCAAAGGAAGGTGATCCGAAAGCGATCCGGTTCCATTCGGCTTTCAATGAGAGCGACGGCTTTGACATGAGCTTTTCCGGCCTCAAAACTGCGGTCATCAACACGCTGCACACGGCGGAGCAAAAGGGGGAGACCGTCAGCCGCGCGGACCTTGCTGCAAGCTTTCAGTATGCAGTCAATTCCATTCTGTCCGACAAAGCGGTTCGCGCCGCCGATCACACGCTTGCGCTTGCAGGCGGCGTTTCGGCAAACCGGAATCTACGCGAAATGTTGCAGCGCAAGTGCGACAAAAAGGGCATTCGCTTCTGCTGCCCGGATTTTCGCTACTGTACCGACAATGCGGCGATGATCGGCTCGGCCGGGTTCTATCTCCTGATGAAAGGACATTTGTCCGATCTCGACCTCAATGCGACACCGTACCTGCCGATTTGCTGACATGTCGGAAAATGTATTAAGATTGCGGTTTCGCGGATGAAGACAGAAGAAAAGACGGTGGAAAAACCACCGTCTTATCTGTTTCGGAGCGATTATTTTGCAGGCTCGATCAGACCGAAGTTGCCGTCCTTGCGCTTATAAAGCACGTTGATGTCGCCGGTCTCGGCGTTCTCAAAGACGAAGAACGCGTGACCGAGCAGGTCAATCTGCAGCATTGCCTCTTCTTCACTCATCGGCTTGAAGGGGAAGGACTTGAACCGAACAATTTTCGGCCCATCTTCCTCATCTTCCTCCTCAATGGGAAGATCAACGAACGCATCCTGACGGAGCGTTTTCTCGAGGCGCGTGCGGTTATGGACAATCTGCTTTTCGAGTTTGTCCAGCACGTTGTCGAGCGAGGCATACATGTCTGTGGTGGTTTCCTCACCACGAATCAGACGGCCGCCATGCGGAATCGTGACTTCCACGATATGGCGGTTCTTTTCCACGGAGAGGGTGACCTGCGCTTCGGTGTCCTGCGGAAAATACCGATCGAGCTTGCTGAGCTTTTTCTCGGCGACTTCACGCATGTAGGAGGAGATCTCCAAATTCTTGCCGCTAATCGAAATACGCATACTGTTTCACTCCTTCTGACACAGTATCTTTCATGTGTCAACTACATCATATCACATTTCGGACGATTTGGCATCCCCTTTTTTATAAAAAATGTAAAAATCCAAAAGAGTTTCTTTTTTCGCCGAACTTCGCTCGGATACGCAGAACGGAAACAGCTCTGTCTTCCAAAGCGATACAGAACGGAACAATTCCGTCAGGGAATCAAACTTGATTCGATCGCAGGCGGTTCGCGCACATTCCGAAAAAATCCGGAATGTTTTTACCGGGATGTTTCATTTTGTTCAAAGTCTGCACGTATTTTTGCCACAGTGTGCGGTTATAATAAACATCGTAGAAAGGAAAAAACCTTCTACAACCTCCATTATACTTCCTAATAATACTCCCCCGGAACAACGCGCCACCCCTCGGCGCGTTGTTTCCCATTTTGGAAATCCGGCATGCGGAGCTTCTGCCTGCCGGATGAAAGTTACATTTCAACCGATTCCAAAGCGGTAATCTCGGAAACGGCATACACGGTATTGTCGATTTGAAGCGCTTCTTCGGGAATGCCGAGCTTGCTGTCGCAAAAACCTTCGCAGAGCCATTCACAAACGCCCTCTGCCTGCGTGCCGTCTTTCGGGGTCAATCGCACGTCCTTTCCGACGTGAGCGCGCAGATTCAAATCCCGGATATGCAGAACGGATTCCGATCCGAAGGACGCTTTTCGAAGAACCGGTATTCGAGGTCCCATCCGATTTCCATATATTCTTATGCAGTCAGGATAAGGGCTTTGGCTTCATCGCCAATCGCCACATCGGTTGTCAGCCGCT